>NZ_JABERM010000014.1:0-219897 GCF_013004295.1 Acinetobacter sp. ANC 5414 | reverse complement strand
CTCTTCGTCAGAGACAAGTCACTCAACGCCATAAACTCAACAACTTAACGCTTCGCGCTTCGTTCGTTTCCGTCTATCTCGTCGGGATGCAGCGTATTCTATACAGTTTCTAAATGCGTGCAACCCCTATTTATCAAAATAACGTTAAAATAGAACCGACTGTTTATTTTTTAAACCAAAAAGCTATTTTTCTCACTTTTTTAGTCTTTTTCTACCCTTTCTTATCTATAAAAAAACCAATTTCCATGTCACAACTGCACCTATAAAAAGAAAAACCCGCTCAGGCGGGTTTTTCTTTAAATGAGTTACCTTATGAATTAGTTCGCTTGTTCAGCCAGCCAGCTCATAAATTTTTGACGTTCTGCTTTATTCGACTTTTGCCAAAGCTGAATCAGTTGCTGATCTGCGGAATGAGTAGAATTAACAGTTGCGCCAGAATTTAAGCTGGTTGTCTGTGCATAAATAGCAGCAGGTTGATTAACAGGTGCCGATTTCTTTTGCGTTAAATCTGTAGCTTTTGCAAAGATACCTTGTCCCAACCAAGGTTTTTGCTCTGTATTTGCACCGGTTTGTTGAACCAGTAGTTGTTTATTTTTATCAACCAAAGCAACGATAGGTTGTTTAGCATATTTTTTTGCAGCTTCAAAACTTGCTGGTGCATTTACTAAATCTAATCGGTAATTTTCACCATCTTTTAGAAATGGCGTTTTTAAGGTCACCACACCAGACTTCACAATGTCGTGTTCACCATTCAGGTGTTCAAAATATTGGGTGTAACGCACACTAATACTACTTTCACCTGCATCGACTTTATATTGATTATTCGCTGAGCGGAATAATCCTGTATTAACCTCCTGATCATTTACCACAACAATTTTAATTTCTTCAGGTGCTGTAATCGTGACCGCCGAAAATGCAGTACCACTGATCATTAATGCAGCTGCTGCAAAAGTTAATCTTAAAGCCATTCTGCTTTCTCTTCTTTCATTGTTAAAATTCAGTTGCACTATGCAATGTATAAATGACGATTTTATGACAAAGCCATTTTCAATACACCAGCATCTTCAAGACTTTGTTGAGATAAGCTTTTCAACTTCATAGATATAAACTTTTAAGATTTTTTAAGGTATAAAAAAGAGCGTTCAATAACGCTCTTTTTGCCTTTAAGTAAAGAAATGCTTAGTTAAATGTCTTAAAGCGTAGTTTATCATCCATAAAGGTTTTTTCTCCGGCAGGTGCTTCAATTGCACCGAACACCAACTGAGCACGTAATTTCCAGTTTTTAGGAATGTCAAAAGTCTTGGTAACTTCCTCATCAATCACCGGATGATAGTGCTGCAATGAAGCACCTATATGGTGTTCCGCCAATGCTGTCCACACGGCAAACTGCGCAATACCGGTGGAATGCTCTGACCATGCCGGGAAATGATCTGCATATAATGAAAACTGTTCTTGCAATGATTTGACCACATCTTGATCTTCGAAAAATAAAACGGTGCCATAACCTGCTGCAAAACTGTTAATTTTTGCGTCGGTCTTTTCAAAGGCATCTTGTGGCACCATTTTACGTAGTGTTTCACGTACGATATTCCAGAATTTCGTATGTGATTCACCATATAGAGTAACAATACGTGAGGTTTGCGAATTAAAAGCAGATGGGCTGTTACGAACCGCTTCTTTGATGATTTCTTCGATTTTCTCTTGTGCCAGTGGAACATTTTTACTAATTGAGTAAATGGTACGGCGTTGTTTCATTTGATCTAGAAATGACATGGGATACCCCCTTTTTTTGTTCAACATTATTAGAATGAACTTATCTTATGTTAATTCTATGATGAGTACATGACTAAAAAAGTGACATTGTGTTTTATTTATAAAACAATTTGATGAAGTGCTTTTTGAATTTTATGCTTATTTAAAACAAATAAAGCACCTACGACAGGTGCTTTATTTGTTCATAGCCTCGATTAGACCAATATTCTAAATCGATCGCCATCTTGTGGATCATGTTTAAGCTCAGCATCTTGCTCAATTGAACCAAACACCAGTTGCGCTCGAAGCAACCACGATGCGTCTATATTAAAATAGTCAGCAACTACTGAATCTATACTCGGGTTATAGTGTTGCAGGCAAGCACCGATCCCTGAATCAGCTAAAGCCGTCCATACTGCATATTGCGCCATGCCTGAAGTCTGTTCTGACCAAACCGGAAAGTCCCCTGCATTGAAAGGGATTTTCTTTTGTAATCGCTGAATGGTTTGCTGATCCTCATAAAAAAGAACCGTACCAAAACCTGCGGCACATTGGTCTATCTTCATCTCTGTGCCTGCAAAAACATGTACTGCAACCAATTTGCGTTGTACTTCTTTAACAATGTCCCAAAATTTTTCATGAGACTCACCAAATAGCACCACAATTCGTGAACTTTGAGAATTCAAGGCCGATGGACAACTTCGGACTGCTTCCTGAATGAGTTCTGCCAAATAGGCTTGACTATAATGAACCTTCTTCCCCAGCACATAGATGCTACGACGTTTTTTCAAATGATCAACAAAAGTTAATTCGTGTATTTCTTCTGCAGCTCTTTTTTTAAGCTTAAAATCTTTGGTGATATCTGACTTCAGGACATGACCAATTTTTTCTAACAATGCCACAGCAGTACTCCCCAATAATACGAATGCCCAAGCTTTTAATATCTGTTGATTCTAATCGTTTCCAGAGGACTTCTTTGAATAAGTTATTTTTATATGTTGTTTTTTAAATCAAACAATTAGCTTAAAAACAACAAACTCCGCACTTGGCGGAGTTTGTGTGAAACATCAGGCATTTTACTTTTCTGTTTCAAATAATGCTGCAACAAACGATTTTGCCGAAAACGGACGTAAATCATCGATTTTTTCACCCACACCAATAAAACGAATCGGCACATGAGTACGACTGGCAATGTTAAACAGCACACCACCCTTAGCCGTACCATCAAGCTTGGTAATGGTAAGTCCGGTTAGGCCAACCGCCTCATCAAACATTTCGACTTGATTAATCGCATTTTGACCTGTACCGGCATCCACCACCAACATGATTTCATGCGGTGCTGTTGCGTCAATTTTTTGCATCACGCGTTTAACTTTAGTGAGCTCTTGCATCAAGTGACTTTTATTATGTAAACGTCCCGCAGTATCGGCAATAAGAACATCAACACCTTTGGCACGCGCACTTTCAAAGGCATCAAAAATCACCGATGCACTATCTGCACCATGACCTTGTGCAACCACTGCAATATTATTACGTTCACCCCAAATTTGAAGCTGTTCTGTTGCTGCGGCACGGAAGGTATCGCCTGCTGCCAGCATCACTTTCTTGCCTTCACCTTGTAAGCGTTTTGCCAGTTTGCCAATGGTTGTGGTTTTGCCCACACCATTGACACCCACCACCAAAATAACAAATGGCGCTTTATTCGGGTCAATGTGTAAAGGCTTGACACGTGGAGCCAGAATCGCCACCAGCTCTTCTTGCAAAGCTTTATACAATGAATGTGAATAGATCAAATCGCCACGTGTGGTACGTTCGGTTAAATTGGCAATAATGGTTTTCGTCGCATCTACACCGATATCTGCAACCAGTAATTGCTCTTCAACTTCCTCCAATAATTCATCATCGATTTCTTTACCACCGATCAGAATATTCACCATGCCATCAGCAAGGTTTTTACGGGTTTTGGTCAAACCCACTTTCATGCGGCTAAAAAAACCACCTTTAGATGCATCATCTTGTTCAGTTTCTGTGGCTACAGGCGCAGAAACCATGGTGTCTTCTTGTTTTGGAGTTTCAACAATAGGTACATTTACCGCAGGTAAATTCGGTAAAGTGACATCGTCATCCCCGATATCAGCATCAATCAAAAATTTATTTTGCCCATTAGATTGCTGTTGCATGCCGAATCCTTGAAAAGCATTGCGTTGAAAAACAAGGATTCTAGCATAGATTTCCGTTGCAATCCCCAGTAGACGTACAACACACCAAAAACGAACAACTCCGCCTTGCTTTCAAACAGGAATTTCTTAAAAATAATCATAAATACAATTAATCACTTTGGTAAATATTGTGCTCAAAATTTACGTCTCACTTTTTCCAAAGCGGTCTTTTTTAAAAAAATATATTTTACCCGTGGGTTTTGCCTTGCTCTCAATACAAAGCGGATGGGTTCATGCAGAGACACGTAGTGAGTTGGCACGCAGCACCTTTGAAACCACACTTAAAAATGGCTTAAAAGTGATTATTCGCGAAGACCATCGCTCTCCCATGGTCATGACGCAAATCTGGTATGGCGTGGGAAGCAGTGATGAATCGGGGAATTTGCTGGGGATTTCCCATGTACTTGAACACATGATGTTTAAGGGCACAAATAAAGTTCCCAATGATGAATTTACCCGTTTAAGTCGTATTTATGGGGGGAGTATCAACGCTTCAACCTTTACCAATTACACCAATTATTATCAACTCTATCCTAAAACTTATTTCCCCATGGCTTTAGAGCTTGAATCGGATCGCATGAGTAATTTACTGTTGCGGCAGCAAGATTTCGATCCAGAAATTAAAGTGGTCATGGAAGAACGGCGCTTGCGTACCGATGACAATCCGAGGTCACTGGCTTTTGAACGATTCAAATGGATTGCTTATCCCACCAGTCATTATCGACAACCCGTCATTGGGCACATGAAAAATCTTCAAAACATCCAGCTTGAAGATGTAAAAAAATGGTATCGTGACTGGTATACCCCAAATAATGCAATCTTGATTATTGTCGGCGATGTCGATTCTGAAAATGCCTTGCTGCAAGTACAAAAGTATTTTGGTGATATTCCCGCCAGAAAAATACCGCCCAGAAATGACGTATTGGAGTTTGACCGCATTGGTTACCGCCACATGGAACTCAACCTGCCTGTGCAAGTACCTAATTTATATATGGCATGGAATGTACCTTCACTGGTCACGGCTAAAAACTCCAAAGATGCTTATGCCCTCACTATTATTAAAAGTTTGTTGGATAGTGGGATTTCTTCACGACTGCAAGATCGACTCGTCCGTGACCAGAAAATTTTGACCGCGATCAGTGTTTCCTATGATCCCTATAGTCGTGGAGACAGCTTATTGAGCATTTCCGCATTACCTACTGATGGCATAAGTTTACAAGAGGCTGAAAAAGCCATTCAAAGTGAAATTGATTTATTAAAAACGGAACTGATCAAACCCGAAGATGTTGAACGCGTGACTGCTAAATTCGTTTCCAATTTAGTCTATAGCCAAGATGATATTGCCGGACAAGCCAAAATGATCGGCAACTTAGAAATCAACGGTTTAAGTTTTCGCTTGATGGATGAACTGCCAAAGCATTTTGAAACGGTCACTCCCCAAGATATTCAACGCGTGGCGAATATTTATTTTAGCCGTGACAATCTCAGCACTTTATACCTTTCTCCCGACAATAAAGCACAATAACGGAATTTTACATGTTGAAGCTACGCCATATTATTTCACTCAGTTCTATTGTTGCGGCTCAATCTGCAATTGCAGATGTGGACTTAAATAGTATTAACGATGACAATCCGACCCATTTAATCTCGATTCCGCTTTTACAAAGTTTAAAAATCAATAATAAACAGCTTCAATTGCGCGCCCCTTATGTTCATGAGCTGAAAAATCGCTATAAAGTCCGCACCCTGTTTGTAGAATCACCAGATCTTCCCATGGTCGATATTCAACTGACATTTAATGCAGGTGCAGCACGGGATGAAGAGATCGCTCCAGGTTTGTATGGTATTGCCAATATGGCGGCAAAGCTGATTGATGAGGGCACAGAAAAATATACCGCCAACAAAATTGCCAGTGCTTTTGAACGCGTGGGTGCCAAATTTAGTGCGCAAGCTTATCGGGACATGTTCGTTGTAAAATTAAGGGTGCTATCTGACCCTAAAAAACTTGAACCAGCTTTAGGCATGATGATGGAAGTTTTAAATCATTCGACGTTTAAAAAATCCAGTATTGATTTGGTCTTAAACAATACTCAGGTGGGACAAAAGCAAATCCAGGAAAGCCCCAGCCGGATGATGAATGTTCAATTTTATCGTGCCTTGTATGGAAAGCATCCCTATGCAGAACCGATTACCGGAACACAACGTAGTATCAGTAAAATAACCCCAGAACAACTAAAACAATTTAGTGATCAATTTCTGGTGGCACAAAATCTGAATATCGCCATTACCGGTCAACTCAATGCCAAACAAGCACTACAACTTTCTGAACGGATTGCTGGCAATTTAAAACAGGGTGAAAAAGCCAAACCACTGGCGCAACCACTCGACAAATCGGCTTTTGATATTCGCCACCTGACCTTTAATTCTAGCCAAGCGCATGTGATGATGGGACATTTAGGCACCACACGATTTGATCCAGATCGTTTAGCCTTAGAAGTTGCCAATCAGATGTTTGGTGGTAATGGCTTTAACTCTGTCTTGATGAAAGAGCTGCGGGTGAAACGAGGTTATACCTATGGGGCTTATAGTTCTTTTTCATTTAGCCAGGTTCCCGGCACTTTTAGTTTTAGTTACTCAACCCGACAAGACCAGCTACTCGACAGTATTCAAGTTGCTCATCAGGCTCTAGTCAATTTTGTACAGCAACCGATTGATCAAAAACAGCTGGAAGAAACCAAAGCCGGTATGTTACGGGCTTTTCCAAATAATTATAGTAGCAATGCCAATATTAATGCCCAGTTAGGTTCAATGGGTTTTTACAACCAAGCGGCAGATTATTTGAATCAATACCCACAACTATTAGAGAAAATGACTGCGCAAGACGTACAAAATGCAATCCGGAAACATCTGCATCCTGAACGCTTAACCCTGATTGTGGTCAATGACAAATTAGATAAACAGGCTTTGCAAGCAACCCTCAAGCAAAATTTGCTTCCACATGAACCGACGCTACCTTCGCCTTCAATAGAACAAATGCCTAAAACGATTATTGCTCCGCCTGCAAAGGAGGTAATTGATGTGCCCGGGTCATTTCCAACTGATGCGCCTGCATCAATTTAAAGTATTGACCGTAAGGAACCTGATGCTGCTGCATCAGGTGCAAGGCCATTTCTTGGGTATCGGGATAATTGGCTTGGGACGAAAGTTTCACAATATTTTCAAACTGTGTAACTGAAATTGGTCGATGCAGGGCAATGAAAGCAAGGATTAATATAATGGCGATAATCGTAACAATGAGCACGTTATAAACATTTTCAAGTTTTATTTCAGATTTTAATTGAACAATTTTTTCTATAGCAATATGCATAACCTACCTCGAACTCAAGGTAGTCTATGGTGCGGTAAAAATAAGTACAAGTAGATTTGCTCAATTTCAAAACACTTGTGGCAGAAATTGAGCAATCATCTACTGCTTATCCTATGACGTTTCTGATCACGGCAAAGTAAAGTACCAACGCAATAATTCCTAAAACCAGCGCAATGGCAAAAACCCCGACCCCTCTTTCCGAATCAACTGGATGTAGTTCATCATCATCTGCGACACGCTTTAACTCGCCATTATAAACATCATAAAACTCTTCACGTTGTTGTGGATCCAGCTGACGGGTAAAATCATAAACTCTTTTGCGCTGAGCCAGACAAAAATTACCCAGATGAATTTCCTGATGAAAAATTGCTTCGTCTAAATTTTTGCGATGTTGATGAGCAAGCTCAATAATTTGAGCTTCTGTTGGAGGCAAATCAAAATTCAAACCATCTAATGTTTTTGTCATGTTATTCTCCTTATACTTAACAGTTTCCGTACATCCATATTAATAAAAAATCATTTTGTGCATTGTTTAATCATGTAAACTTAAATTAATAAGAATTACCCACATATATTGTTTGACAATTTAGGTTTAATGTAATATTAATTTAATAATACCAAGTTAAATTAGTATCAAGACGAACTTAAAAGTTTTACACTAGCAATCATAATTACAATAAGGAGTTTAATATGATTCAACAACTCTCTCATCAAGACTTAGAACATGCATATGCAGATGCAGTAAACACCATTCAATCTCAAATGAATTTTGCAGATGCGGTTCAAAAATTGGAAGAAGTCGCTCGTGCTGGGCATGGTAAAGCAGCATTATTTTTAGCAGAACTTTATTATCAAGGTTTTCGTGTAGAACGAGACTCACTAAAAGCACAATACTGGCAGAATTTAGCCACAATGCAAGCTTAACAAAACGTCACTAAGGTGGCGTTTTTTAATGCCTATTGTTTTTAAATACATATTTTCTTACATTGTTTCTCAAAGCTTACACTGAACTTTCATCTGAATTTCTTACAATAGCTCCCGAAGTCACTAGATGCTTTTGGTATGAATCAAATTAAATCTTTACACCTTATTCCTAAAGACTTGTTCTTTAAAATCACCCTTTTAAAGTCAATGATGTACTGCGGTGTACTCTGGGGTTTATATCACCAACAAGGCTGGGCAATGATGTCTGACCAAGAAGACTTCATTTTTCCCTTTTGGCTCAACAGTATTCAAGCGCACAACTATGCCAAGCTACATTGGCCAGATTATACTCCCCGTAAAATCACCCCTAAGGATTTTCAAGAATCCTTACTGCCGACATTAACGCGTTTAAAAGTTACGCCTGCTTTATGCAATTCTTCAAGTCGAAAATTTAAATTGACCACTCAACAAATGCGTCACTTCTTTTTCTCTGAATCTTTGCAACCTGCTTAGGCAGTTGTACAAACGGTTCAAGCGAAATACAGAGAAATGTAAAATTAAGTTTCTGAATTGAAAAGTGTTTGCATTTTTCTGATTTCGCGCTAAGTTTAATATCAAAGAATAAACACCAAAGGACGATAATAAATGACCAATGTAGCACAAGTTATTCAGGACAAAATTGAACAAACTATTTTTACCATTAGTCCAGAAGCAACTGTACTTGAAGCAATTTCACTTATGGCAGATAAAGGCATTGGCGCACTGGTAGTGACTGAGCAAGAGAAAGTAGTCGGTATTCTGTCTGAACGTGATTACATGCGTAAAGTCACACTGATGGAACGTAGGTCTGAAGAAACTACGGTCAGTGAAATTATGACTGCAAAAGTATTAACAGTTACCAAATCAACCAGTGTTGAAGATTGCTTAGGTCTCATGACAGATCGCCATTTACGTCATCTCCCTGTGGTTGAAAATGATAAACTTATTGGCTTGATTTCAATTGGTGACCTGGTCAAAGCCGTCATGGAGGATCAGCGCAAATTGATTGATCAACTCCAACAATATATTGCCAGTTAACCTTTTAAACTCAATAAAAAACCTCTCGAAACGAGAGGTTTTTTAATTTTTCCGGCTAGAACTTAACAGTTAGCTTTAAAAAATGGACATATTTTCTAGTTCAAACCCAATTTTTCCGCAACATAATCAGAATCTTTATCACCACGACCGGATAAGTTCACGACAATTTTCACATCTTTGGCCATTTTTGGTGCTTCACGTATCGCCCATGCCACCGCGTGTGAGCTTTCTAGTGCAGGAACAATACCTTCTACACGTGACAATGTCATAAAGGCATCCAGGCATTCCTGATCGGTTGCTGTTGCGTATTCCACACGTCCTAAGTCTTTCAAGAAGCTGTGCTGTGGACCTACACCCGGATAATCCAGACCAGAAGCAATTGAATGTACCGGCAATGGCTCGCCTTGCTCATCTTCAAGCACGTAACACGCCATACCATGCAGTTGACTCGGTTTACCCAAGGTCAAGGTTGCTGAATGCATAGTGGTATCCAGACCATAACCTGCAGGCTCTACCCCTACAAGTTTTACATCTGGTTCATTTAAAAATGCGGTGAAAGCACCCATGGCATTGGAACCACCACCCACACAAGCCACGATATAATCTGGATTCGAACCGAAACGATCATGAGTTTGAACTTTAATTTCATCACCAATAATAGCCTGGAAATCACGCACCATTTTCGGAAATGGATGTGGACCAACCACCGAACCAATCGCATAGATGTAGTTTTTCGGATCTTTGAGATATTCTTCAAACGCACTGTCCACAGCATCTTTTAGCGTTGCAGTACCACGTGTTACAGAAATCAGGGTCGCACCCAAAATTTTCATTTTCACGACGTTGGGATGTTCTTTTTCAATATCCACTTGACCCATGTGAATTTCACATGGGATACCCACCAAAGCACATGCCGTTGCGAGGGCTACACCATGCTGTCCTGCACCCGTTTCTGCAATGACTTTCTTCTTACCCATATATTTGGCAAGCAAAGCTTCGCCTAAACAGTGGTTAATTTTATGTGCACCGGTGTGGTTTAAATCTTCACGTTTCAGGTAGATTTGCGCTCCACCCAATTGATCCGACAAACGTTTGGCATGAAACAGTGGGCTTGGACGACCGACATAATTGGCAAACAAATCTGCCAATTCATTTTGAAATTCTGCAGTATGACGAATTTTCTCATACGCCACATTAATCTCATCCATCGCTTCTTTTAAATGAGGTGGGATAAATTGACCGCCGTATTGTCCAAAGAAACCTTCTTCATTGGGTAATGGGATACCATTAATTTGATGAGTCATTTTACTATTCCTTCATTTAAAACGAACGCGTTGAGTTTTATTATGCCTAGCGAGCTAAATATTTTGTCATATCTTCCACACCTTTCAAGGTCATTGGATACATATGATCTTCAAAAATCTGCTTAATTTGACCAATGGTATGCGTGTAATGCCAATAACGGTCTTCTTCAGGATTCAGCCAGGCGGTTTTTTCAAAATGCTGACGTAAACGCTGCAACCAGACATTGCCCGCTTCATCATTCATATATTCCACCGAACCGCCTACAGAACTCAGCTCATAAGGTGCCATACTGGCATCCCCAACGACAATTACACGATAGTCGCGCCCATAGGTATTGAATAAATCCCAGGTGTTCATACGCGTGTTAGAACGACGAATATTGTCCTTCCACACATAATCGTACAGACAATTATGGAAATAAAAATATTCTAGGGTTTTGAATTCTGTTTTGGCCGCGCTGAATAATTTTTCACATTGTGCGATGTGCGAATCCATTGATCCACCGACATCAAACAACATCAGCACTTTAATACGGTTACGTCGTTCTGGCACCAATTGTACATCTAAAATACCTTGCTTCGCCGTTTCACGAATCGTACCATTAATGTCCAGTTCTTCAGCAGCACCTTGACGGGCAAATTTACGCAAACGACGTAACGCCATTTGCATTTGGCGTGTTCCTAAAATCTGTTCGTCATCGAGATTTTGATATTTACGTTGTTCCCAGACTTTGACGGCAGAACGTTTACGTCCCGGCCCGCTAATGCGTACACCTTCAGGGTGATCACCATAAGCACCGAATGGCGAGGTGCCACCGGTACCGATCATCTTGTTACCGCCCTGATGCTTCTTGTGCTGTTCACGTAGACGCTCTTCCAGCATCTTCATCAGCTCTTCAAGTGAACCGGCTTTTTTGAGTTCTTCGCGCTGCTCTGGGGTGAGATGCTTTTCGATCAGCTCAAGATCAAACCAGTCTTTCGGCAATTTATGCACTTGATTGAGCAAATCATCCAGATCAAAAGTTGAGATGCCGTCAAAGTAATCTTTCATGGCACGGTCAAACTTGTCAAAGAAACGCTCATCTTTGACCATGACGGTTTTTGCAAGTTGGTAGAACTCCTCCTGATCTGCAAAAACCAGGCCTGAAGCAACCGCTTCATTCAGATCAATTAGTTCACGTGTTGAAACCGGTACGCCATATTTTCTTAAGGTATAAAACAATCGCACAAACATGGGGCGATGTCTCCTTATTAACGACGCGACATAAAGGCTAAACGTTCAAGCAATTGTACATCTTGCTCATTTTTAATCAGCGCACCATACAGCGGTGGAATGGCTTTCGATTTGTCATGATTACGCAAGATATCTTCAGGCATATCATCTGCCATCAATAAGCTTAACCAGTCAATCAGTTCAGACGTTGATGGTGGTTTCTTTAAACCCGGAATTTGACGAAGCTTGAAGAAAACCTGCAAGGCTTCATTCACCAAAGCTGATGAAACCTGCGGAAAATGCACATCGATAATCTCGCGCATGGTCGCTTCATCAGGGAATTCAATATAATGGAAGAAACAACGGCGCAAGAATGCATCCGGTAATTCTTTTTCATTGTTTGAAGTGATAATCACGATCGGACGATGCGTCGCGGTGATGGTTTCCCCGGTTTCATAAACAAAGAACGACATTTTATCCAGTTCATGCAATAAGTCGTTTGGAAACTCAATGTCTGCTTTATCAATTTCATCAATCAACAATACACAGCGTTGTTCACGGGTGAATGCTTCCCACAATTTTCCAGGTTTGATGTAGTTTTTAATGTCATAAACACGATCATCGCCCAGTTGGCTATCACGTAAACGCGATACAGCATCGTATTCATACAAACCTTGCTGTGCTTTGGTGGTTGACTTGATATGCCAGGTAATCAGTTCAAGCCCCAAACTTTCAGCGACTTGTTCTGCAAGTAAAGTTTTACCCGTACCCGGCTCACCTTTAACCAAAAGTGGTTTTTGCAATGCACGTGCAGCTTTAACAGCAAGTTTTAAACTATCAGTCGCAATGTACTGATCTGTACCAGAAAATTGTTGAGTATCCACAGACATGATTGAACCTTATTGTTTTACTTAAAGCGGTGAACTATTTTTGTTGACTACAAATTTTGCTTTGTTGGCTGTGTATCTTGACCATAAATAGCCAACCACTAAACCCAGCCCGATCACAAATAGAATGAGAGAGGCATTTGACCAGACCAAAGCAGTTTCTTTGGTTAAAATGCCAAATAACAACCCAAAAATTGCTGGGGCGATGGACGCATTATTTCCTTCAGACACCGTAGGCGTCAGTAAAATCGCAAATCCAATGATCCACGTGATTCCACCTAAAGGTTTAGGCAAGCGTTTTGCAATCGCATACCACGCCCAAAGAATAATAATGCTGCCTAATACATAAACCGTGACAGCGATGCTGTCTTCAGGAATTGAATCTAGTAGTGAAAGAAAACTATTCATCGTGCAACTCCTGAATCGACTTTAGGCACCGCGCAACCCTTCTGGGGCAGCTTGATTAGGATTGATTAAACCTTCTGGTGGCACTTGAATAAAGAAACCTTTAGTCTGAATGGAGTCAATCACATGCAACACATTTACACGAGCCAATTTACGGCTTTCAGATAGCTCTAAATCCATGACAAAAGTTGCACGACCGAAGGCAACACGCATCGGTTCTGGCAAAATTTCAAGTGGACTCGCTGCTTCAGCTTCGTTTTCAGTTGGCTCAGGACGGGCAATGTAAAGATACATTTCATCTTTTTTGCTGGATTTGAAAATTGAACAATGCATAGTTGAAACAGTACTCATAAAACTTAGCTCAAGCATACAGCAAAAAAAAGACGGATACATTAGTGATTATTAACGCATCAGTCTTGATTTTGTATAAACGATAATTCTTTAATCAATCTGTTTAAAAATTATTCCATCACCTTCATTTGGGTAGACAGATATTGTTCGTCAGCATGTAAAACATCAATCAGTGGCTTGGTTAACAGCTCATAGCGCCAACCTAAAAGATAAGCCGGTAAATCCTGCTCATCATTATGAAATACCACATGTTGATACAGTGCATTCAGCCATTTTTTACGCATCAGTACTTCTTTCGGCACTGTTGTTTCTTCTACTACCGCCTGAATGACTTTATCGACCTTTTCACCAATATCTTTGGATGAATGACGAATTGGACGTGCCATACGAAGTGGCCATTCCGCCTGCTCGGGCAAAAACTTCAATAAATCTAAAATGGTCTTCCCATGATCGCGCACGATATTTTGGCGAATATCTTTAATACTGGATAGCTGGAAAGGATTACGCGGATTTTTTTCAACCAAATCAATCATGGTTGAACTTTTCAAAATAAAGCTGCGTGGATAATTCAGCGCTTTAACCATCTGTTCACGCCACACAGCCAGTTGTTGTAACTGCATCAGTTGACGGCGTGAATGACGATAATTACCAATATCATGGTAGAGCAAATCTAATGGCGTTTCTTGACCAATTTCATGGGTCAGATGACGGCAATCTTCGAGTGCAAAATCGAGCAAATATTTTTCAGTTAATTCATGCTGAATTTTATTGGATAAATTCATTAAATAAAGTACATCATTCGCAGCATAACTCAGCTGTTCAGGAGTAAGCGGACGTGCCAACCAGTCAGATCGCGTTTGACCTTTGTCGATATCGACATCCAGCATGTGCTTTAACGCATTTTGATAGCTCATCTGTAGCCCATGGCCTAAAAAGGACATGCCGACCTGAGTATCAAAAACATTGCTTAGGCTTTTTTGCTGTGCATAGTGATAAATGAGATCAATATCTTCACTACAGGCGTGGAAAACATTCTGATGTGCTTGAAATAATTTTTGCCAAAATGCAGACAAATCCAAACTTGTCCCATCGAGCAAAAAGACCTGACCTGCAACATTGATCTGAAATACACCCAATTTAGGCCACAGAGTATCCACTTTGATGAATTCTGTGTCTAATCCATAAATGGATGTCTGACCCATCAAATGCAAAATATTATCTAAGTCTTTTTGTTGCTGAATGAACTGAAACATATTACCGAGTCTAAAATCAGATTCTCTTAAAAAGCATATTAACCGATATATAACATTTAGATATAACAAATTTTACATCTAGTACGCATATTCACTCTATTTTTAGTATTTAAATCAAAAAATAATGAGCTTTTATATATTTTTTGTATAAGTTTAAACTTAATTTAAACAAATAAAATTCAAATTTAAACTCATCAAAAGTGATGAAATAAGTACCCTGACACTTATTTCATACGCATGCGATTATGCACTGCCTGACTTAAAGTATGACTATCCACATACTCAAGCTCTCCCCCTTGAGGAACACCTTGAGCAATACGGGTCATTTTCAGAGGTAAATGCTTGGTTGCTTCTACCAGATAATATGCAGTTGCCTGACCTTCCACAGTGGCATTGGTTGCCAGTATCACTTCAGAAACACCACCTTGACTCAAGCGTTGAATCAAATATGGAATGCCGATTTCTTCAGGACCAATCCCATCCAGTGGTGACAAATGTCCACCCAACACATGGTATTTGCCACGAAAACTGCCACTTTGTTCAATCGCCATCACATCTGCTGGTGATTCCACCACACATAACAGCTGATCATCACGTTCATGGGACAGGCAAATATCACACACTTCATTTTCAGTCAGTGAATGACAAACGCTACATTCATGGATATAGGACGTTGCTTCATTTAAGGCATGTGCCAAGCCGACTGCACCTTCCCTATTTTTCATGATCAGGTGTAATGCCATGCGCTGAGCCGATTTCGGCCCAACACTTGGCAAAATACGTAAAGCTTGTACCAATTGATCAAATCGATCACTAAACACTCAACGTATTCCTTAGAATAAACCAGCAAGGCCTGGTGGCAAGCCCATACCAGAGTTAACCGCTTTCATTCGTTCTTCAGAAACCGCTTCAGCCTGACGCGCTGCATCATTCATGGCAGCCGCAATCAAGTCTTCAATCATATCTGCATCGTCTTGCAAAAGTTCAGGATTGATTTCGATACGTTTTACCACGTTACGGCAAGTCATGGTCACTTTCACCAAACCGCCGCCTGCTTCAGCATGAACTTCAGTTTGAGCCAGCTCTTCTTTGGCTTTTTTCATGTTGTTTTCAACATCTTTCTGCATGCGCTGTGCTTGCTGCATCAACATATTAATGTTCATAAAATTCTCCGAACAATCAATTTCTAAATCAATATCTATAAATTAGATTAAATCTAAACCACGACTAATGTCGCGAATAATATCATCAATATCTTCTAAACCAACAGATACACGAATTAAACCCTCACGAATACCGGCAGCTTCTTTCGCTTCTGCTGAGAGTTTACCGTGAGTTGTCGTCGCTGGGTGAGTAATTGTCGATTTCACATCACCTAAATTACCGGTGATTGAAATAAATTGGGTATTGTCGATGACTTTCCAAGCCCCTTCACGACCACCTTTTACTTCAAACGAAACAATACCGCCAAAACCAGTTTGTTGTTTCGCTGCAAGCTCATGACCGACATGTGAAGGCAAACCCGCGTAATAAACTTTTTCAACTTTTGGATGAGTATTCAGGAATTCAGCCAGTTTCTGTGCATTTGCTGAATGTTCACGCATACGTAAACGCAAAGTTTCCAGACCTTTCAAGAATACCCAAGCATTAAATGGGCTCATTGATGGACCGGTAGTACGCACATAACCAAAGACTTCTTCAAGCAGTTTATGATTACCCACTACAGCACCACCTAAAGCACGGCCTTGACCATCGAGATATTTAGTCGCTGAGTAAACCACCAAGTCCGCACCAAATTTAATCGGTTGTTGCAACACTGGCGTACAGAAGCTGTTATCAATCGCAAGCAATGCACCATGGGCATGTGCAAGATCAGCCAAGGCTTGAATATCAGCAACTTCAGCAAGCGGGTTGGATGGAGATTCTACAAACAAGAGTTTGGTTTCAGGCTTGATAGCATTTTCCCATGCTTGCAAATCTGTCAAATCAACAAAATCAACAGTTACGCCAAATTTAGCCACGTATTTTTCAAATAAAGATACAGTCGAACCAAACACGGCACGTGAACAGATGACATGATCACCCATTTTCAAATATGACATTGCAACAGCCATAATTGCTGCCATACCAGAACTGGTCGCCACAGCACGTTCAGCACCTTCCAGGGCAGCTAAACGTTTTTCAAACATCGCCACAGTCGGATTGGTAAAACGTGAATAAATATTTCCCGGTTCCTGACCCGAAAATTTAGCGGCTGCTTCTGCTGCATTTTCATAAACAAATGAAGATGTCAGGAAAATTGGCTCGCCATGCTCGCCTTCAAAACTACGTGTATGACCTGTACGAATGGCTAAAGTATCTAATTGGTATTCAATGTCGTCTTGTTGGCTCATCTTTCCTACCCAGTCCTTGGACTGCCGTTGCTAATAATTGCCAACATTTTGAGCGCCTAAGGTATTTCAGGTCAAGGTATAATGCACAAATATCGCCTACACTTCGACCAATCCACTCATATGTTAGTACCCGCAGCAATGATTCAAGTTAAAAATAAAATTGCCAAGCACAGAAACAAACTTAAGAACCTGTCGACCCGTTTGTTTAATTCAAAATCGCTGGTTTTATCGCAAACTACGCCCTATGAAATCATTGCAGAGTACAAACAAACCCGGGTGCGTTATTACGCCTCACCAGATAAACAATACAAAGAACCACTAGTCTTTGTTGCACCACTTGCAATCAACATGGCCATTTACGATCTTTACCCTTACCGTTCGTTGGTGAAGCATTTTCAGAATAGTGGTTTTGATGTTTATTTAGTCGAATGGGGACAATACAACTATAAAGATCGCTTCCTTAATTTCATGTCATTCATTGATGATGCCATTCCCCATTGCATCACCCAAATTCGTCAGCATTCAAATAGCGATGAAATTTCACTGCATGGCTGGAGTATGGCCGGTGTATTTGTCATGCTGTATTGCGCACTGCATCAACCGAACTACGTTAAGAATTTAATTGTATTGGGCAGTCCGGTAGACAGCCATGCTTCAGGTCGTACCGGTAAAATTTTTCAAAAGGTCAATCAACTGATTACCAAAAATAAGGCTCTGCAAAACAAAATCTATTCTGAAACTTTACCTAAATCCCTAATACATACTCCGGGAGTATTAAATTCATTCGGGTTTAAAATTATAGACCCTATAGGATGGATTCAAAGTCAGAAACAGCTCCTGCTTAATCTGGATAACACGCAAGCCTTATACGAACATGCCACCATGGGACACTTCCTGAATCGCATGATTGATTATCCTGGCGGTATCAATCAGGACATGATTTTTAATGTCTGGCTACAAAATCCGCTCAAAAATGGCGTTATCCAATTACAAGATAAGAATATCGAATTAAAAAATATCGAGTGCTCTGTATTGGTGGGTGCGGGTCGTAGCGATCAGATCGTCTCTGTAGAAGCAGTTAAGCCTTTAATTGAATTGACAAATAGTCAAGATGTCACGTTTACTCTCATTCCCGGTGGTCATTTAGGGCTGATGTCAAGCCAATCCAGTGCCAATGAGTTCTGGCCATTTATGACCACATGGTTAAAACACAGATCAAGCAAAATATAAAGGACACATCATGATTCAGTCAGTTGCATTCATCGGCTTAGGGGCTATGGGTTACCGCATGGCAGCCCATTTACCACAGCATTTCGACACGGTCTATGTCTGGAACCGTAATTTCGAAAAAGCCAAACAGCACGCAACTGAATTTGGCACGCAAGCAGTCGAACTGGAACAGGCAGTTCAAGCAGATATTATTTTCTCCTGTTTACCGACCAGCAAAGAAGTCGAAGACCTCATTGCCACTGTTAAAATTAAATCAGGTGCGGTATGGGTCGATTGCACCAGTGGTGTTCCTGCATCGGCAAAAAATCTGGCAACGCAACTCAAATTACAAAATGTAGATTTCCTTGATGCCCCTGTCAGTGGTCAAACCATTGGCGCTGAAAATGCCACATTGACGGTAATGATTGGCGGAGAAGCTACAGCTTTTGAACAGGCCCTGCCCGCAATTCAAGCCTTCGGCAAACTGATCAAACATGTCGGTGGCCCGGGTGCAGGATTTGCAGTGAAAGCAGTAAACAATATGTTGTTGGCTGTAAACCTTTGTTCAGTGGCAGAAGGTTTTACTGCCCTCAAAGCGCATGGCGTAAACCTAAATGAAGCCTTAGATTGTATTAATGCCTCCAGTGGCAAAAGCGGTGTAACGGAAACGGTTTTACCGCAGCGTATTTTAAATCGCAGTTTTCCTCTAACCTTTGCCCTACCATTATTAGCTAAAGATACCGGGATTGCTTTAGACTTGGTTCGTGGAGCTAAACTTTCTGCGCCAGTCATTGCCCTTACCCAAAGTTTAATTCAAGCTTCCAGTGATTTAGCAGAAAAAGACAGTGACTTCTCTAGCGCTGTAAAAATGTACGAATCATGGAGTAAAATTACACTTGAGTAATAACTCGCCATTGAATAATGATAACGAAACCTAATATTGTGATTATGTGTTATACACAATGTTCTTACAGAGGAAACTCTCATGACTAAGTTAAGTGTTGCAATTTTTGCTAGTGTTGCAACTTTTATTGGGGCAAGTGCTTTTGCAGCAACGCCAGAGCAAGAATGTCAAAAATTGAAAAATGACCATGATGTCATTTATGCATCTAAAGGTTTTTGCTTTAAAGATCCTGAAGCTAAGGCGAAGTTTGGCAATGATAATTGCTATACAACTAAACCAAAATTTTCAGAAAAAGAGCAACAACGACTTGACTCCATCAAAGATCGTCAGAAAGAATTGAACTGTAAATAATTACAGTACAAAATCACTTTCAAGGATTAGCCATGCTTTACGATGATCAAAATATTTTTGCACGAATTATCCGCAATGAAATTCCTGCAATTAAAGTGTATGAAGATGACCAAGTCCTCGCTTTTATGGACATCATGCCGCAAGCTGAAGGTCACACGCTAGTCATCCCTAAAACCCCTGCAATTACATTGCTTGATCTACCACCTGATGCTGCTGCTTATACCATTCAAATTGTACAGAAAATTGCTAAAGCGATGGAAAAAGCCCTAGAAGTCAAAGGCATTGTGTTAATGCAACTTTCAGGCGCGTCTGCGGGTCAAACCGTACCACACGTACATTTCCATCTAGTACCCACCTCTCTTCATAACCTGGGCAAACATGCTGCACAAATGGGTGACCAAGAGAAAATTAAGGCGCTGGCAGAAAAAATTAAGGCTGCACTTTAAATTATTTCTGCATATCCTAAGAATGGAGCCTAAGCTCCATTCTTATTTTTTGTAAACCTTAATGACGAAAAATCATTAATAATTTGATTTTAAATAATTTTTATAAAAAAAATAATTCAAAATCATTTTTTTACAAAACAAAACATTTAATATTTTTGAAATATTTCCTTAATCTTACTGTCTTATTTGTAATTAATACTTAGCACCAATACAGGACCGGTAGCAAAATTTAACAAAGCTACTACAACACCCTTGTTAAGACCAAAACAAGTCTTATTGGAGCTACACATGAAAAAAACGTTATCTGCATTAGCAATCGGGGCAACAATTTTAACACCAGTTATGGCAGCTGCTGCTGATGTTAAAGTGTATGGTCGTGCACACGTTTCTTTAGATTATCTGGATGATGGTCAAGATTATAATGAAGTAGGTCTTTCTTCAAACTCTTCACGCCTAGGCTTTAAAGCTGAACAAAAACTAGAAAATGGCATGACCGTATTTGGTCAAATCGAACAGGAAATTAACTTTGCAAGTGGTTCTGCAAATGATGATGTTGAATTTGCAACTCGCGATACTTTTGTTGGTTTAAAAGGTGATTTCGGTCAAGCGCGTATCGGTCGTTTTGACAGCCCATTCAAAGTAGCACGTGGCCCGGTCAACTTCTTTGGTGATATGGTCGGTGATGTTCGTAACGTCACACGTGCTGGCAACTTGCGTTTTGATGAACGTAATAACAATACCATTGAATACAAATCACCTAAGTTTGGTGGTGGTTTCAATGTATTAGGTGCGATGTCACTACATGAAACAAATAGCCCGGATGCTACTAAAGATGGTGCCAAGGACAAAGATAAAGCATACGACCTTGCTTTAACCTATAAAGAAGGTAAAGTCGATTTTGCTGCTGCATATGAGCATTATGAAGAAGAAGCCACTCGTGGCGAACGTGATGGGTTCCGTGTGGCTGCTGCATATAAAATCACTCCTGACTTCAACCTTGGCGGTTTATATCAATTCCTTCAGCATGATAACTCTGAAGCAAATCCAGATGCACAAGTATTTGGTGTAGCGGGTGAATATAAATTTGCACCAAAAACATCATTACGTGGCGAAGTATTCTACCGTGACGTAGATGCAGATGAGTCAAATGCAACATTATTAGCACTAGGTGTAGAACATCGTTTAGATCCTGCTGTACGTGTATATGCAAACCTTGCAACAGTACTGAATGATGAAAACTCAACTCTAACTCCTTGGACTCAAGCTCGTTCAAACAACATAGCTGGAGCCCAAGGTCAAGATGCAACTGGTCTTTCTCTAGGCTTACGTTACGACTTCTAAGTCTAAACGGTATCCAAAACCAAAAAGACCACCTACGGGCGGTCTTTTTTATTTCTCACAAATAGAATATTTAAAACTACATCTGCATTATTTTCTTTTTTAAATTATTAAACCCTAATTAAAAAACAGATTAACCCTACTTAATAAACATTATTTCAAATACCAATTTTCAACAATATGCAACCATTTTGGTCGGATTTTACATAATACATAACTATTTTAGTCAACTTTAAATATAATACATGACCATTTTAGTTGGGATTTAAAAAATCTTAATACAGAGTATTTAACTCAACTTTAAACCCATAAAAATTAGTTTATTTTTTAACCCTAACAAATAATAAGTTATTGTTTTTATTATTATAAATAATATATTTTTACTTTAACTGTTTAATCTATTTATTTTTAGTTACTTTTTGTTTAATAATATCCATTATGTTTTAAAAATAGGCTTGTTTGCATGAGCTTAATACCAAAAGATTTTAACCAACGATTAGTTCGCGAGATAACAATCATATTAATAATTAAGATTGTTCTCTTGTTGACAATTAAACATATCTGGTTCGACACACCTACTATTCCCAAAAATTTTGACAATCAAGTTGCCGAGCACATCGCCGGCAGTCCTTCCCCAATCAAGGAGACACGTTGATGATTTCTGAAAGCGTGGTCGATCTTTCGCGGTTCCAATTTGCAATGACCGCGATGTATCACTTTATTTTTGTACCTCTTACTCTTGGTCTCGCTTTTATTCTTGCCATTATGGAAACCACCTATGTGATTTCCGGTAAAGAAATTTACAAGGACATGACCAAATTCTGGGGAAAACTCTTCGGTATTAACTTCGCTTTAGGGGTGACCACTGGTTTAACCATGGAATTCCAGTTTGGAACAAACTGGGCATATTATTCGCACTATGTAGGCGACATTTTTGGCGCTCCACTGGCGATTGAAGGCCTGATGGCATTCTTCCTGGAATCGACTTTTATTGGTTTATTCTTCTTCGGCTGGGATCGACTTTCTAAAGTTCAGCATCTAGGCGTAACCTGGCTGGTTGCTCTCGGTTCCAATATGTCAGCACTGTGGATTCTGGTAGCGAATGGCTGGATGCAAAACCCGGTCGGTTCAGCATTTAACTATGAAACCATGCGTATGGAACTGGTTGACTTCGGTGCGTTGATTTTCAACCCTGTAGCTCAGGTGAAATTTGTACATACCGTTTCTGCGGGTTATGTAACTGGTGCAATCTTTGTATTGGCGATTTCAAGTTTCTACCTGTTGAAAAAACGCGATGTTCCTTTTGCACGTCGTTCTTTCGCCATCGCTGCCATTTTCGGTTTAGCCTCTACTCTTTCCGTGATCCTGCTAGGTGACGAATCGGGTTATGAGCTAGGTGATGTTCAAAAAACCAAACTTGCTGCGATTGAAGCGGAATGGGAGACTCACCCAGCTCCTGCGCCATTCACATTGTTTGGTATTCCGAATCAACAAGAACAACGTACTGACTACGCCATCAAAATTCCATATGTAATGGGTATTATTGCGACACGTTCTTTAGATAAAGAAGTAACAGGTCTTAAAGACCTCATGGTTCAACATGAAGTCCGTATCCGTAACGGTATGCTTGCTTATGATCAATTGGAAAAACTCCGTGCAGGGGATAAATCTCCTGAACTGAAAGCCGCATTTGAACAAAATCAAAAAGACTTGGGCTACGGCTTGCTTCTGAAAAAGTATTCTCCAAATGTCGTAGATGCGTCTGAAGAACATATCAAATCTGCAGTGAAAGATACTATTCCAAACGTAACAGCACTGTTCTTCTCGTTCCGTGCCATGGTTGCTTCAGGCTTCCTGATGTTACTTCTGTTCATCATTGCGACTTATGCCGTGGCAAAACGCAATGCTGAAAACAAACCTTGGTTACTTAAATTTGCCCTATTTTCTCTACCACTACCATGGATTGCAGCACAAACTGGTTGGTACGTGGCAGAAGGTGGCCGTCAACCGTGGACGATTGGTGAAGTACTTCCTACACACTTGTCTACCTCTACATTAAGTACTGGCGACATCTGGGGTTCAATCATTGCACTGGCTGCATTCTATACCGTGCTGCTTATTATCGAGATGTATTTGATGATCAAATTCACTCGCCTAGGGCCAAGTTCTTTACATACTGGTAAATACCATTTTGAAAAACTTGAAGCACAAAACAAAGTTCATGGGGAGGCTCAATCATGATCGAATATGAACTTCTCAAAATTATCTGGTGGGTATTGGTTGGCGTATTGCTGATTGGTTTCGCCCTGACCGATGGTTTCGATATGGGCTCGATGGCTATTATGCCATTCGTAGGTAAAAATGATGACGAACGTCGTGCGGCAATCAATACGATTGCCCCACACTGGGACGGCAACCAGGTTTGGTTTATTACTGCCGGTGGTGCACTGTTTGCTGCCTGGCCAATGGTTTATGCAACTGCTTTCTCAGGCATGTACTGGGCCCTGCTTCTGGTCTTGTTCGCCTTGTTCTTGCGACCTGTCGGTTTCGACTACCGCTCCAAGTTAGAAAACACCAAATGGCGTAATTCTTGGGACTGGGGTTTATCGATTGGTGGTGCAGTTCCAGCACTGGTCTTTGGTGTCGCGTTCGGGAACATGTTCCTGGGTGTACCTTTCACTTTAGATGAAACCGTACGTTCAACCTATACAGGTAGCTTCTTTGCCCTGCTTAACCCATTTGCGATCGTCTGCGGTCTGGTTAGCTTATCGATGCTGTGTGCACATGGTGGTGCATGGCTGATGCTTCGTACTGATGGCGATTTACGTGCACGTTCTGCCAAAGCAACTCAAATCATGGGCATGCTGTTCTTAGTCTGCTTCTTGGGTGCCGGTGCATGGTTATACTTCGGTGGTATTGAAGGTTATACCTTGGTACAACCGTTTGATACCAATGCGGCTGCCAATCCATTAGCCAAAGAAGTGCTTACCAATGGCAACCACGGTTGGATGAACAACTACACTACCTATCCAATTACAATGATTGCGCCTATCATGGGTATTCTTGGTGGCATCATCGTGGTGCTTGCTGCAGGTAAAAACAAGGCTGGTTTCAGCTTCCTCGGTTCAAGTCTTGCTGTCATCGGTTCAATCTTGACTGCTGGTTTTGCATTGTTCCCATTCTTAATGCCATCAAGTCTTAATCCAGCGATTAGCTTGACCATGTGGGATGCGGTTTCTAGTAAAACCACACTCACTGTTATGACTGTAGCCGCTTGTATTTTTGTACCACTAATCTTGTGTTACACCACTTGGTGTTACTACAAAATGTGGGGTGTGATCACCAATAAACACGTTCAGGATAATTCACACAGCCTTTACTAGGCTTGTGTGCAAGGAGAATAGATATGTGGTATTTCGCTTGGATTCTTGGAATTTTAATGGCGTGTTTTGCTGGGGTACTCAGCGCCCTTTACATCGAACATCATCAAGATCTGGATGAGGAATAAAAAATGACTGAAGCTGCAATAACAACAGAGACCAAGAAGCCGAACAAGTTTGCAATGGCCATTTCATTTTTGTTGGCATTGCCGCTTGCAGCCGTTTTATTGATTCATCCAGCAATGATGCTAGATGCAAATGGTGAATATAGTCACCGTACCATGATGTATATCATGATCGGTATTTCAGGTGGCTTTATTCACGGTGTAGGTTTTATTCCAAAGTTTTGGTTATGGAAATGGTTATTTAGCCCCTTTCTGGCATGGCCACTGATGCTTTGGGGTTACTACACCTGGCTCTTCACCTAAACAAAAAAGCCCTCAATCGAGGGCTTTTTTTATTACTTATTATACATTGCATCAATTTTTGCTTTTTCTTCAGATGAAATATCCTCTTGCATCAAAAAACAATCACGGTATTTAGCATGCAAAATATATATCCATTTTTCTTTACCACTATGTCTTAAAAGAATTTGCCCGGCCATAGTTGTTAATCCATTGGATTGTTTCATTACATCACTATATTGTTTTTCATTTAGACCAAATGTACTTCTTACTAAAGAATGTTTCCCAGTATGAACAATCGAGTTTAAGTGCTTAAGTGAATAAAATTTAAATTCTTCAAACTGTAGTGCCATAGGCCTAATTTCTTCAATATTTTTTAATTTTTCTATCATTTCAGAAACCATTGGTATTTTTTCATTTTTAAATAGCTCCGCAATGCTTGTGGTTTGAAATTTCAGAATTTGATTATTTGTCGCACTCAAAAGCAACCAATATGCACGGACAGTAGACTCAAATTGCACTCTAAACAATGCAAGTGCTGAAGTATACAATTCAGTTTCTAAAAGTGTTTTTACAGCAATTCCATGTTCTATGGATATTTCGCAACATTGATAAACCAAATCAAGTCTTAACCCGCCATCAACCAACTCTGAACTATCTAATTGTTTGTTTAATTCTTCAATCATCATTAATGATTTTTTATACAGATTCATTTTCCCCTCTCACAAAAAAGCGAGATTATCATCTCGCTTTAAAATAGTTATTTTGTTTATCTATGGGTATGAATTGACATCACAATACCCATACTTGCCAGTAACGAAATAACAGCTGAACCACCATAACTCATCAACGGCAATGGATCTCCAGTAACGGGTAAAATACCGCTCGCCATGCCCGAGTTTAAAAATACAAAGAAGAAGAACGTCAATCCAATCGTTCCGGCAAATAAACGACCAAAATTGTGGAAGCTATTCAACCCAATCATTAAGCAACGAATAATAATGGCCGCAAAAAGACTGAATAATAAAAATACCCCGATAAAACCATATTCTTCAGCATAGGCTGACATAATAAAGTCAGTATGATGTTCAGGTAAGTAACCCAAATGCGACTGCGTCCCGGTCAAATACCCTTTACCGGTTAAACCGCCAGAACCAATGGCAATTTTGGACTGGATAATATTCCAGCCTGCACCCAACGCATCCGACTCTGGATCAAATAAAGTTAAAACCCGTTTCTTTTGGTAGGTCTGTAACAAGAACATCCAAATAAGCGGTGCTGCCACCGCCAGTGCCGTCAATGCACCCAAAATTAGGCGCCATGACATCCCACAAAGAAATAAAGCAAAAATACCGGGAATAATGAGTCCAATATTCAGGTCAGGTTGCAAAGCCACCAACACGAAAGGAAACATCATTAACATGAGTCCAATGGCAATCTGCATAAATGTGGGTGGAAAAGCACGACGAGAAAAAAACCAGGCCATCATTAACGGCATGGCAAATTTCATAATCTCACTGGGCTGCATACTTCCGATGCCCGGAATGGTTAGCCAACGCTTGGCACCTAAACGGGTATCACCAATGAGCAGCACCAGTACCAACAGCACAATGCCCAGTATATAAAAATAAGGGCTCGCAGCTTGATAAACTTTTGGTGGAATCTGAGCACATAAAAACATGATTATAAAGCCCACGCCAAAACTTGTAGCTTGGCGGATGACCATGCTGCTATCTTGCATGGTTGCACTATAGACCACCATCAATCCCAGCACTGAATTCAATAAAAGAAAACAAAGTAGCCATGGATCTAAATGTAATCTAGTCCATCTTGATGAATCATGTTTAATGCTTCTACCATCACGTAAAGAGTGACGTAAAAAACGATACTGAGGTGATGGTATCATTTGAAATATTTGAGTGTTTAAATGCGATGCCAAAGTATAAATTTAAAGCTCTAGAGATAATACATCTGAAGCCATTTTTTATTTTATTTTTGTACTGTTAAAATCAATTTTGCAAGTTCCAGATCATCAGAATAAGTGATTTTGATATTGTCTGAACGACCCTGCACCACTTTCACGATTTCCCCCACATACTCTAAAGCACTGGCTTCATCAGTAATCGTGATGCCATCCTGCAAAGCTTTTTCAATAGCATGCTTCAATATGCCTAACTTTGAAATTTGCGGTGTTTGTGCTTGCCATAAATAATCACGGCTCACGGTTTTATTAATAGTATTGGCTTGTTTAACCAGTTTTAAAGTATCACGTACCGGTATTGCCAAAATCGCACTACAGTTTTCTTGTATTGCAGTATTCACTAAACGATTCAAACAATCTTGGGTGACACAAGGACGTGCGGCATCATGCACAAAAACCAAATCATCAGGTGAAGCAATCTGACTGAGATAAGTCAAAGCATTCAGAACAGAATTCACCCGTTCCGCCCCACCTATACAAAAATGAGCTTTATGCGGCTGAGCAAAATTCAGTGTTTTTGCAACCGAATCATCTTCACTGATCGCCAAAACATAACCTGAAAGTGGCAAATCATTCAAACGACTGATCGTATGTTCTAATACCGTTTGGCCTTGAATCATTTGATACTGTTTAAGTTCAGTTTTAGAAAAACGGCTACCCGAACCCGCAGCAGGAATAACCGCCCAAATTTTATGGCGCATTTGCGGGTAGATCTCCGGCACCGTCTTCATTTGTTCTTAAATCAACTTTGGCATTTGGGTCGATATAAATGGGTTTATAGTTTGTACCAATCATGCTCATTTGTATAAAAGTTTCATGCGGCTTGATTAAACCAAGATCTAAACGTGCATGTTCTTCAATGGCTTCAATACCATTTTTCAAGTCATAGACTTCAGCAGCTAAAACACGGTTACGTTCTTTTAATTCCGCATTTATTTCTGTTTGTTGTTGAATTTTTTCGGCTAATTTTTGATGGTCATGATAACCACCTTCGCCAAACCAGAATAAGTACTGAAACCCTGCGATCAAGATGATCGCAAGGCCCAATAATACTTTACTCGCAGTGGAGTTAAATATACTTAACATAAATCGCATTAGTCGCTTAGTTCAAACCTTTGAATTCAGCTTTACCGCGATATGCAGCATGAGTCAATTCTTCAATACGAAGCAATTGGTTGTATTTAGCAACACGGTCAGAACGACACAATGAACCAGTCTTGATTTGGCCCGCTGCTGTACCGACTGCAAGATCCGCAATGGTAGAATCTTCAGTTTCGCCTGAACGGTGTGAAATCACTGTAGAGTAACCATTTGCTTTCGCAAGGTAGATCGCATCTAGAGTTTCAGTCAAAGTACCGATTTGGTTGTATTTAATAAGAATAGAGTTACCCACTTTCTCATTAATACCGCGTTGTAAAATCTTAGGATTCGTAACGAACAAGTCATCACCAACCAATTGGATTTTGTCGCCAAGGATTGAAGTCAGGTAAGACCAACCTTCCCAATCAGACTCGTCCAAACCATCTTCAATCGAGATAATTGGGTATTGTTTTACCAAACCAGCTAAATAGTCAGAGAATTCGTTGCTTGTGAAAGCTTTGTTGCCTTCGCCTGCAAGAATGTATTGACCATTTTTGTAGAATTCTGAAGATGCACAGTCAAGCGCAAGCATGATGTCAGAACCAGCTTTGTAACCCGTTTGACCAATTGCTTCAAGAATAACGGTAATTGCTTCTTCGTTCGAACGCAAGTTCGGCGCGAAACCACCTTCATCACCAACTGCAGTATTTAAACCTTTTTTATTTAAAACTGATTTTAAAGAATGGAAGATTTCAGCACCGGCACGTAACGCTTCAGAGAATGAAGTGAAGCCTACTGGCTCAATCATGAACTCTTGAATATCAACATTATTGTCTGCATGTGAACCACCATTGATGATGTTCATCATTGGTACAGGCATAGTCAAGATTGATTGACCACGTAAGTCTGCGATGTATTGGAAAAGAGGAATTTTCTTTTCTTCAGCAGCAGCGCGAGCAGCAGCCAAAGACACTGCCAATGTTGCGTTTGCGCCTAATTTTTCTTTATTTTCAGTACCATCCAACGCGATCATCGTGTTATCGATGTCTTTTTGTTCGAATACTGATTTACCAACTAGAGCATCACGAATTAACGTATTTACGTTATTAACAGCAGTGCGAACACCTTTACCTAAGTAACGTGATTTATCACCGTCACGAAGTTCTAAAGCTTCACGAGAACCAGTTGAAGCACCAGATGGTGCACATGCACGGCCAACTACGCCAGATTCTAAGATTACGTCTGCTTCGATGGTTGGGTTACCACGAGAGTCCAAAATTTCACGTGCACGGATGTCAACGATTTGACTCATGAACAATTCCTCAGTTGATTGAATAACTAGATGCTATTTAAAGCATCAATGAGTATCTAACTTTTTGAATCCTTTAACCAAAGTATCCAATTCTTTTAATTGCGCCAAGAACGGCTCAAGCTGTGACATACGCAGTGCGCATGGACCATCACACTTGGCTTTTTCTGGATCTGGATGTGCTTCCAGGAATAAACCAGCCAAACCAGTTGCCATACCTGCGCGCGCAAGCGTGGTGATTTGCGCACGGCGTCCACCTGCTGAATCCGCACGACCACCTGGAGTTTGAAGCGCATGCGTTACATCAAAGAACACAGGAACATCCATTTCTTTCATGATGTCGAAGCCCAACATGTCTACAACCAAATTGTTGTAACCAAATGCCGAACCACGCTCACAAATAATCAGTTTGTCATTTCCTGCTTCTAAACACTTATGCAAAATATGACGCATTTCATGTGGAGCAAGGAATTGTGCTTTTTTGATATTGATGATGGCATCCGTTTTTGCCATGGCTTCAACAAGGTCAGTCTGGCGACTCAAAAATGCGGGTAACTGAATAATATCAGCCACTTCAGCTACAGGCGCAGCTTGGTAAGGTTCATGTACGTCAGTAATGATCGGTACATTGAAATGTTTTTTAATGTCCGCTAACCACTCAAGACCTTTTTCCAGACCGGGGCCACGGAAAGAGTGCAAACTAGAGCGATTGGCTTTATCAAAACTTGCCTTAAATACATATGGGATATCTAAACGTGTGCAGATATCAACATAAGTTTCAGCAATTTCAAAAGCTAAGTCTTTAGATTCAAGTACGTTCATGCCGCCGAATAGTACAAATGGCAAGTGGTTTGCCATTTGTATATCGCCTAAACGTACAATTTCTTGTGGTTTTAATTGTGACATTTAAACTTTCCTAGTTTATTCCTAGAGCAACATTATTTGGTTTTTTGATACTGTTTTTTAGCAGCGTCAATAAAGCTAGCAAATAATGGATGTCCATCACGTGGCGAGCTGGTAAATTCCGGGTGGAATTGTACAGCAATAAACCAAGGATGTTGAGGAATTTCAACAGTTTCTACTAAATGTTGTACTGGTGAATAACCTGAAATTTTCATGCCCTTTTCTTCAAGCACAGGAATATAACGGTTGTTCATTTCGTAACGGTGACGGTGACGTTCAATAATGTCCGCGCTACCATACACTTCACGAGTTTTAGTACCTTCAACCAATTCTGATTTTTGGGCACCCAAACGCATGGTTCCACCAAGATCAGATTCAACACTACGTTGTTGAACTTCACCACGCTCATCTAGCCACTCAGTGATCAAACCAATCAATGGGGATTTAGTTGAACGGTTAAATTCGGTAGAAGTAGCATCCGCAATACCGGCAACGTTACGTGCATATTCAATCACTGCAAGCTGCATGCCTAAACAGATACCAAGGAATGGAACACCATTTTCACGTGCGAATTTAATCGCCTGCATTTTGCCTTCAGTACCACGCTCACCGAAACCACCTGGAACCAGAATCGCATCAGCATCTTTTAATACAGTTGCAACATCTTGGCTTTCAAGTTCTTCAGCATTTACGTAGTCGATTTGAACTTTAACGCGGTTTTTAATACCGGCATGTAAAAGTGCTTCGTTTACAGATTTGTAAGCATCTGGAAGTTCAACGTATTTACCAACCATCGCTACACGTACCGTGTATTCAGGATTCAGTAATGCTTCTACAACATTATCCCAATCTGTTAAATCAGCTTCAGGAAGATCGTTATAACCAAAACGTTCACAGATTAAATCATCAACATTTTGTTCGTAGAATGTACGTGGAATCTGGTAGATCGAACGTGCGTCTTTACATACCACAACGGCACGTGCTTCAACGTTGGTAAATAATGCAATCTTACGCGTAGTATCGGCATCTACATCGTACTCTGTACGGCAGATCAAAATGTCTGGCTGAATACCAATCGACAAAAGCTCTTTTACAGAGTGTTGTGTTGGCTTGGTTTTAAGTTCAGCTGCAGATTTGATATATGGCAATAATGTTAAATGCATCAGCATGGTACGTTTATGACCAAGCTCAACCATTAACTGACGAACAGATTCCATGAATGGGAGAGATTCAATGTCACCTACTGTGCCGCCAATTTCAACAATCGCAACGTCATAGCCTTCGCCTGCGCGAAGAACACGTTCTTTAATATTATCCGTAATATGTGGAATAACCTGAACAGTACCACCGAGGTAATCACCACGACGTTCTTTATTGAGTACGTCTTGATAAACACGACCTGAAGTGAAGTTATTCAGTTTGGTCATTTTCGCACGACGCAAGAAACGTTCGTAATAACCCAAATCTAGGTCAGTTTCAGCACCATCCTCTGTGACAAAAACTTCACCATGTTGGAAAGGACTCATTGTCCCTGGATCGACATTAATGTATGGATCCATTTTGACCATGGTTACTTTTAAACCACGGGCTTCTAAAAGTGCAGCAACTGAAGCAGCTGAAATACCTTTACCTAGTGATGAAACTACACCACCAGTCACGAAAATAAAATGGGTCATTGGGTTTCTCGTACAATCGAGCCTAAATCGGCCTGCAATGTTGCGCAATTTTACTTTACTCTGTACCTATAAAGCAAAGTCATTCCGCATCAATTCAAAGAACAATAAACAATTGGTTATTCTATCAGCATTTCCGATAAAAAATTAGAGGGACTTTATAGGATTTTCATCTTGGTATTTGCTGTTATAATGGTTACATCCTATTAATGCTTTGTTTTGTGCAATTATGAATAAAAATTTTTTGATTTGTGGCGCTATTGCAGCAGCTTTATTATTAACAGCGTGTGTAAAAAAAGAAGCACCAAAGGAAGATGAACAAGAAAAAGTTGAGACCACTCAACAAATTGAACAAGTGGATGAACCTATCCAGTTAGAACCATTAGATTCAACTGAAAATACACAAGTTGAAACTCCTGCACAGGTTGAAGTAGAACGCCAGGAAACTGCGAATACAACGACTGTAATTCGTCGTGAAGTAACTCAACCAGCGACCACTGAAGCTCCAAAAGCTGTGGCAGCAAAGGCTGAAGCACCTAAAGCCGAAGAAAAACCGACTCAAGCAACACCATCAAAATCAAATTCTGCTACTCAGTCTGAAGATGATGCGGTTGCTGCTGCAATTGCTGCTGCAACACCTGCGCTTGAAAACTAAGTTAAATTTTAGTTTAAATGCAAAAAACCCAGTGATTTTACTGGGTTTTTTATTAGATGATTCATCCATATTGGATCACTATGGATGACAATTTAATTTTAATCCCAAAAAAAATAATACTGATAAAAATAGAAACTACGCTATTCTTTGAAATGAAAAAATGAATTAAAAAATTTAAAACTTAATACCTCCTCTACTCCACTGCAATACAAGAGCCGAGTAATATTTGAGTTAAAATACAGATCACTTTGTAGGGTTTTTAAGAATGTTAAAAAAATGTTGTGACCTACTTGAACAACATCAATTAAAGATTGCTTTTATCGAAAGCGCCAGCTCTGGCTACCTTTGCAGTCAATTTTCCATTTGCAAAAACAGTGGTGCAGAAATTTTACTGGGTGGACTGGTCAGTTATGATCCTTCCATCAAGATTGATATCCTGAATATTGATGCCGAGCTTATAGAAAAATACACGGCCGAATCTGCCGAAGTCACAGAAGCCATGGCGATCCATGGAAAAAAACTATTTACTCACGCAGATATTATTGTGGCGTGTACCGGCTTACTCAAACCTGGTGGTAGTGCAACAAAAACAAAACCCGAAGGCACTTTTTTTACCTCAATTTTATACTTAAATAAAATGCACAACTTTCATTATTTTATTGATGGAACGCCTTTAGATAAGCTTTCTGTCTTAATCCAGCATATTGCAGCAGAAATCATCAAACTCATTGATGGAGTTTAGTTATATTGAAATTCAAAACTTTTATATTCGGTTTAATCCTGCTCCCCTGCACCAGTTTTGCAACTGTGGGAGGACCTCATAATGTAGAATTCTTAGGTTATGATGTCAAAGACCAAAAAGTCTATCTACTCAAACACTATGAAGATGGTCGTGGTCGTCTGCCACAACTCTACTATTATCAATTTAAAAACAACAAGCAACCTGAAAAACTCATTCAGGTTAATTCGCTTTATATCAACCCTAAAACCAAGAAGATTGATTACGATCAAGACAGCACACAATTTAATAAAGACATTTTAAAAATTAAAAAAAGATTAGCCCCCTTAATTGCTGTAAATAAAACATCTGCCAAAGTCCAAATCGTGAAAAAAACGCGCGTACAAAAATCTGCAAGCTCTGGATTTGATGATTTAATCACTGAATATCAGTATCGTTATAAAGTGGTTACACCGCAATTAAGTAGTCTACAACATACAGCTAAAGCCTATAAACCCAACTTAAATATTTCACAAGCCTTCAAAATTCCGCAACACAACAAAATGGTTGTAGCCGTTAAATACTTGGGTATTCCTTTTGAAACGGGCTATAGCATTGAAGATCCTGTTTTACTCACACCAAAAAAAATAAAAAGCTAAAGAATAAAGCCTCCGAAGAGGCTTTATGACAATTTGAGAAATTTATGCTGCAGTACGATCTGCAATCGGCACCACTTTACGTAATTCTGGACCGGTATAATCCGCACTTGGGCGAATAATACGATTGTCCGCGCGCTGCTCCATCACATGCGCTGCCCAACCGGTTACACGGCTCATCACAAAAATTGGTGTGAACAGTTTGGTTGGAATGCCCATAAAGTGGTACGCAGATGCATGGAAAAAATCCGCATTACAGAATAATTTCTTTTCACGCCACATCACTTCTTCACAACGTACAGATACAGGATAAAGTACTGTATCACCGACATCTTTTGCCAAACGCTCAGACCAAATTTTGATTATGCCATTACGCGGATCATTGTCTTTGTAGATTGCATGACCAAAGCCCATGATCTTTTCTTTACGCTCAAGCTTGCCCAGCATTTCACGTTCAGCTTCTTCCGGAGACGTCCAGTTTTCAATCATTTCCATAGCTGCTTCGTTTGCACCACCGTGTAATGGACCACGCAGTGAACCAATCGCACCGGTAATGCATGAATGCATATCAGACAAGGTTGAAGCGCATACACGTGCCGTAAATGTTGAAGCGTTAAATTCATGCTCTGCATACAAAATCAGCGATACATTCATCACCTGTTCATGCAATTCATTTGGTTTTTCACCATGAAGTAAATGCAGGAATTGTGCACCAATAGAATCATCATCGGTATTTTCTTCAATACGTACGCCATCATGGCTAAAACGATACCAGTAGCAGATGATTGCAGGTAAAGTCGCCAAAATACGATCTGCAACATCTTGCTGTATATCGAAAGATTGTTCTGTTTCCAGATTACCGAGCATAGAAACACCAGTACGCATCACATCCATTGGATGAGAATCCGCAGGAATACGTTCCAGAACTTCTTTCAATGCCTGCGGCAAATGGCGAAGTGATTTCAATTTGGCTTTATAAGCAGCAAGCTGTTCTTTGGTTGGCAATTCACCAAAGAAAATCAGGTAAGCCACTTCTTCAAATTGACAGTTTTCAGCTAAGTCTTGCACATCATAACCACGATAGGTTAAGCCTGCACCGCTTTTACCTACAGTAGATAACGCTGTTTTACCTGCTACTTGTCCGCGCAATCCCGCGCCGGTGAGTACTTTTCCTTCAGCCATTTTTAATTCTCCATTTTGAATTATTTATTTAAACAATTTATCCAAGGTGTTTTCGAACGTATGATAATCAAGGAATTCGTAAAGTTCTTTACGTTGTTGCATCTTATCCAATACGTTAACTTGCGTACCATTTTCACGAATAGAGCGCATCACTTCCAACGCCGCTTTTTGCATTGCACGCGTTGCTGACAGTGGATAAAGTACCATACTGATCCCTTGTTCACCCAATTCATCTACCGTGTAATAAGGTGTATCACCAAATTCGGTAATGTTTGCCAGTACCGGCACACCGACAGCATCACACACCGTGCGATACATGGTAATGTCAGTCATTGCCTCAGCAAAAATAGCATCCGCACCGGCTTCTACACATGCACAGGCACGATCAATGACTGCCTGCAAACCTTCTTTTTGCAAGGCATCAGTACGCGCCATCACCACAAAGTTTGAATCGGTTTTCGCATCGACAGCAGCCTTAATACGGTCAACCATTTCCTGCTGGGTCACAATTTCCTTGTTCGGACGGTGACCACAACGCTTTTGTGCAACCTGATCTTCAATATGAACGGCTGCAGCGCCTGCCGCAATCATTTGTTTAACCGTACGAGCGATATTAAATGCACCGCCCCAACCAGTATCAATATCCACCAACAACGGAGTATCTACACGTTCAGTAATACGACGTACATCTTCAAGAACATTATCTAAACTGGTCATACCCAGGTCAGGTAAACCATAAGAATAATTGGCAACACCTGCACCCGATACATAAATGGCTTTATAACCCACTTCTTTCGCCATCATGGCTGCGTAGGCATTCACTGTGCCGATAATTTGTAATGGTTTTTCCACTTCCAGTGCTTGTCTAAATCTTAAGCCTGCAGACATTTGTTGTGTCATATTCCTTTCCACAGTTTTCACTTTACTTATCGAATTCCGAGTATATCCATAAACACCTTCATATCTATGACTATTTAGAATTTATACTCTAAAACTTTAGTCAAATATTCACCAAAACTATAGTGTTATTTCGATTCTTCATAATTGTGAGCAAATAAGACAAAACTGTTATTTTAAGAAAATGTGTGCATATTTTTGCTATCATTGCAAATGATTTCATTTCTTTGATTATTGACGTTATAGACCATATGCACGAACTCGCTCAATTAGAACCCCTCGCTCGTGATACTCCACAAACAAAACGTGGTCATGAACGATGTCTGGCGCTTTTACTCAGCGCAAATGAGCTATTTTTAGAACGTGGTTATGATGCAGTGTCTTTGGATGATATTGTCCAACATGCTGGGGGTTCCAAAGCCTCCATCTACAAATTTTTTGGTAATAAAGAAGGTTTATTTACTGCCATTTGTGATTATCGCCGTGAACAATTTTTTAAAGATATCTGCCTACCGTTTGAACAAGATAAAGATAATTTAAAATCTTACCTGATTAATACCCTGCTTAATTTTCATAGACACCTATTACAACCAGAAAATGCTGCATTTATGCGTCTCATTTTAGAACGCACCCAACACAATTCAGAGCTTGCTTTATATATTCATGAACAAGGTCCAAAACATATTCAAAATGCCATTGCTTGTGCTTTAGAAAAGGCGCATAACAATGGTCTATTAAAATGTGAACAGCCTATTTATTCTGCCCAATTCTATTTTGGTATTTTACGAAATTTGGAATGGCGAATTTTAATGGGTATCCCAATTCAGGAAAATGATCAGGAAACGATCAAATACATCAATTATTGTGTTGATCGCTTCTTGGAAGGCCATCAAAAAGTCTAGTTTTTTTGCAATTTTGCCTGCTTATAGTATATTAATCGATTCCCTTTTTACTTAACCAACCAACAACTAATTGTTGTTTTGTTTTCTATTCAGCAATTATTGTGGAGTAACCATGGCTCTACGTCACTTTCTGACCTTACGCGATTTATCGACTTTAGAACTTAACCAAATTCTGCAGCGCGCGATTGAACTTAAACGCAAGCAACATAGCAATGAGGTGTTCCAACCTTTCGTCGGTAAAGTTATGGGCATGATTTTTGAAAAATCGAGTACCCGCACACGTGTTTCGTTTGAAGCAGGTATGAGTCAATTCGGTGGTAGTGCAATTTTCCTGTCTTCTCGCGACACCCAATTGGGTCGTGGCGAGCCGATTGAAGATTCCGCACGTGTGATTTCAAGCATGCTTGATATTATTATGATCCGTACTTTTGGTCATGACATCGTAGAACGCTTTGCCTCTTATTCAAAAGTACCTATCATCAATGCCTTGACCGATGATCATCACCCTTGCCAGTTACTTGCTGACATGCAAACTTATCTAGAACACCGTGGTTCTATTGAAGGTAAAACAGTTGCATGGATTGGTGACGGCAACAATATGTGTAACTCTTATATTGAAGCAGCACATATGTGGGGCTTTAAATTAAAAGTTGCTGCGCCTAAAGGCTATGAACCACAAGAGAGATTCTTGTCTGAATTTGCTCACTGTGTAGAACTTGTTGATTCAGCTGAAGATGCAGCTGTGAATGCTGACCTGATCGTGACTGATGTTTGGGCAAGTATGGGCCAAGAAGAAGAGCAAAAAATTCGTGAAAAAGCATTCGCTGATTTTCAGGTTAATGAAAAACTCATGGATTTAGCGCATCCAGATTGCCTGTTCATGCACTGCCTACCTGCTCACCGTGGTGAAGAAATTTCTGAAAATATGCTGGACCATAAAAATGCCGTGGTTTGGGATGAAGCAGAAAACCGTTTGCATGCTCAAAAAGCCTTGGTTGAATTTTTACTGAATGAAAATTTAAAGAAAGACTAATTGATTAGAAAAATCTTAAAAAGATTAAGCACCTTCGGGTGCTTTTTTTATACTCAAATGACTATAATCAATCCATAACTTTTATAAGTGATTATAACCATGTCTTTAAAAATAATCGTTTTATGCCTAAGCAGTTTGCTTTTAGTCAATACCGCACAAGCCAAAGCTACAGAACTCGACCAATATTTGCTTAAAAAGCAAATCCTCGACCAAGCTTATAAAATTAAAGACACCAAAGCATTGAATGAAATTTTAGATGTCATAAGCGACGAAGATTCTCGTACTATGCCATTTCAAGTTGATCAAAACACGGTGATTGAGCAATTGCGTTTATATGCCGATCATATTGATATTCAAGGCATCATTACGACCCCAGACTTCACCCAGTTTGCTGAAGATATTGGTGATAAAGAAGTAAAACTTCTGATTAAACAAAATTTAATTCAAAATTGTCATTTATTCTTTGAGCATGAATTTCAACGCATTAATCCTTACCATGTTGCAATCAAACTCAGTTCAGATAATAAAAATTATCATATGAAAATTAAAAATACTGAATGTCATTTTTAACCTGCTCAGTTGATACGTTAGTGTTCTAACGTATCAACCCTTGTGGCTGTAAAACAATAATCATCGCACCCAATATCACTACCAAACCACCCAATAGATCCCAGCGCGTCAAAATCACCTGATCGACATAGCGCAGCCACATTAAAGCGCTAAAGATATAAATTCCGCCATAGGCTGCGTAAATTCGACCCGAAGCTGCGGGATGCAATGTAAGTAACCACACAAATAGCGCAAGGCTTAAGGCTGTTGGAAGCCATAACCAATGTGATTTTCCTTGATTTAAAATTAGATATGGAAAATAACACCCCAAAATTTCTGCTATTGCTGTGACAAAAAAAAGGCAAACCGTCGTAAGTACCTTGGTAATTTGAATATCCATGAATTCTTATATCGTTTGATTCGCTCCTTCTCTCTTTGAAAAGAAGGTCAGAATGAGGGTGAATAAAAACAAAATAACCCGTGCGAACACGGGTTATTTTAACAATCTAGATGCTTATGCAGGTTCAGCAGTTTGATCTTCAAATACTTCCAGTTTCAAGCCCACTGCTTTGCCATTTTCTTTCTTCACAGAAACCGCAACATTACCACCGTGTTCTGCAAGCTCACCAAACAGAATCATCTCAGCAAGCGGTTTCTTCAAATGTTCCTGAATCAAACGTTGCATTGGACGAGCACCCATTAAACGATCATAGCCATGTTCAGCCATCCATTCACGCGCACTTTGATCCACTTCAAGAATCACTTTCTTATCATCAAGTTGCGCTTGCAATTCAGTCAGGAATTTATCCACGACATTTTCAATCACAGTGGTTGGCAATGCATTGAATTGAATCACACCATCCAAACGGTTACGGAATTCAGGCGAGAATGCTTTCTTCATTGCATCCTTATTGTCATTACTATTGTCTTGTTCCATAAATCCGATACTCGTGCGAGAAATACTTTCCGCACCAATATTGGTGGTTAAGACAAGGATCACATTACGGAAGTCAGACTTGCGACCATTGTTATCGGTCAATGCACCATGATCCATAATTTGTAATAACAAATTAAACACATCTGGATGGGCTTTTTCAATTTCATCCAGTAGCAATACGCAATGCGGATTCTTATGAATCGCATCCGTCAGCAAACCACCTTGGTCAAAACCAACATAACCCGGAGGTGCACCAATTAAACGTGAAACCGCATGACGTTCCATATATTCAGACATATCAAAACGAACCAGTTCCACACCTAACAGTTTAGCCAACTGTTTAGTGACTTCAGTTTTACCCACCCCAGTTGGACCTGCAAATACAAAGCTACCCACGGGTTTATCGGGTGATTTCAATCCTGCACGCGACAATTTGATAGCAGAACCCAGTGCTTCAATTGCATCATCCTGACCGAATACCACGCGTTTAAGATCACGTTCAAGATTACTCAATACAGTCTTGTCGTCTTTCGAGACGGTTTTCGGTGGAATGCGTGCAATTTTAGAGATGATATCTTCGATATTTTCAACCGTGATTACAGTATCATCTTCCTCTGCTTTCAAACGGCGCTGTGCACCCGCTTCATCAATCACATCAATCGCTTTATCCGGCAAGAAGCGATCATTAATAAATTTCGCTGACAACTCCACAGCTGCCACCAAGGATTTATCGTCATATTGAACGTGATGAAAATCTTCAAATTTAGATTTTAAACCACGTAAAATATCAATTGTTTCAGAAATAGAGGGCTCATTGACATCGATTTTCTGGAAACGACGCGACAAAGCATGATCTTTTTCAAAAACTTGGCGATATTCTTGGAAAGTGGTTGAACCGATGCAACGTAATGAACCATTCGACAAGGCAGGTTTAATTAAGTTTGATGCATCCATGGTGCTGCCCATACTAGAGCCGGCACCAATAATCATGTGAATTTCATCAATAAACAGAATCGCTTCTGGTTTCTTTTTCAACGCATTCAACAATTGTTTCAAGCGTTTTTCAAAGTCACCACGGTATTTTGTACCTGCAACCAAGGCGCCAATATCCAAGCTATACACTTCTGCATGAGCCAGTGGTTTAGGCGCTTTACCGTTCACAATCAGCCAAGCCAAACCTTCAGCAATCGAGGTTTTGCCCACCCCCGGATCACCGACGAGTAAAGGGTTGTTTTTACGGCGGCGGCAAAGAATTTGCGCAGCACGTTCAATTTCTTTTTCACGCCCAATTAAAGGATCTGTTTTTCCTTTTTGAGCTTCAGCATTCAAATTGGTGGTATATAAATCGAGTGGCCCTGCATTTGAAGAACTCGAGGTTTCACCATCTAAGTCTTCCACTTCTTCTTCGGCTTGCACTTCTTCTTTGCGCGTACCGTGAGATAAATATTGAGTTAAAGTTAAACGGTTAATTTGATGACGTTTAAGCAAGTAAACCGCAAAGGAATCACGTTCAGAGTACATCGCAACAAGAATATCCGCACCTTCAACAGTTCGATCACCACCGCTAGATTGCACATGGAAAATCGCACGTTGCAGAATACGATCAAAACTTTCAGTCGGATGTGGCGCCTGATCGCTATGTTCGCCTAATTTAGGGGTGTGTTGTTCAACGTATTCTTCTAGTTCTTTACGCAGAACGATAATGTCCGCACCACACGCTTTAAGCGCATTTACAGCAGAGTCATTATCAAGTAAAGCCAACAATAAATGTTCAACCGTGAGAAACTCATGTCTCTTTTGACGAGCCATGCTTACAGCCAAACGTAAAGATACTTCTAATTGACGACTGAGCATGTAATCCCCTTAATCTTTTGGCTCAATCTGACAAAGCAATGGATGACCTTGTGACCGAGCGTAATTATTGACTTGGTTCGCTTTCGTTTCCGCAATGTCTCGTGGATAAACGCCTGCAACACCTTTCCCTTCATAATGTACAGTTAGCATTACTTGGGTCGCTTGGTCAAGATTCAAAGCAAAGTATTGTTGTAAAATTTCAATTACAAAGTCCATTGGGGTGTAATCGTCGTTCATCAAAACAACCGCATACATGGGTGGACGTTTTAATACGGGTGGCGCAGTCTGTACCGCGATCTCACCCTCAGATTCATCTTGCGAGTCATTGCTTAAGCGTGGACTAATATGCCAGTCGACATATCCTGATTGATGAAAAGAACTTTTGATGGCATTTAAACAATTTTGACGCTTATTCATTCGCATAGGATTTAAAATTCACATTTATTGTGCATTTGCTTCTGCTTGAGGAATTTCAGAAATAAATGCAGATTGACTCTCAATCGGTTTACCACGGCCCCAACTAAAACGTTTAATCACCGGAGTACTTGTTCCACCTGTTAAACGCACTTCAATGAATTGTGGCGTAAAGCCTTTAGGCATGGTCCAGCGGCCAGTTAAACGCTCGTAATCTTGAAAATTAAAGTTCTTGTCTTCCATTGGAACAACCAGAACTTCTGTACCCTGAATTAAGCGCAATTCCACACTTCCAGAGATGCTACGTTTATTCGGGCTGACTTGTACCAAATCCAGCTCGTATTCATAAGCATTGTCAGGTAAAGGTTTAATTCCGATATTTTGCACCGTCAAGCTTAGACCGCCACGTTGGCGTAATACTTCACGGTAAATCGCACCCAAACCTTCAGACTGAGCTTTATCTTCACGTGCCTGATTCAAAGCAGCAAACAAATCATTTGAATTACTCACGGCAACATCACGTTCTTGCACAGCCAGATTCAAATTTTTATTCAGGGTTTCCAGGCTGCTCTTTTGCTTTTGCACAACCTCAACCAGTTGTTCAGCATCCGCTTCATAGCCTACAACAGTCAAACCTTGCCGATGCCCAACTGAATAGCCCAACAAGCCACTCCCCACAATCAGAATTGCAGCACCAATAGCCAAAGGTAAATTCCCCTTAACAAAAGGCTTTTTACTTAATGGTGTCTGTTGTGACGCAGTATTTGATTCAGTGTTCGGCATCGTCATCTCTTATTTTGATTCATTCAAAACACACATTTAAATCCAAATCCAAATGTGTGTGAAGCTGAAAAACGTTTTTTATGGTAATAACCCTATACCTGTCAGCCCTGCATTTTCAGCACAACCGAACATCAGGTTCATATTTTGCACAGCCTGACCCGCAGCGCCTTTCACTAAATTGTCTTGTACAGATAGAACAACTAGCTTTTTCGGCTGTGGTTTATACAAAGCAATACGAAGCTGGTTTGCACCACGCACAGAACGTGTTTCAGGTGAACTGTTTGCTGGCATCACATCAACGAATTGTTCATTGGCATAGAATTGTTCATACAAGCTTTGCAAGTCTGCTGCTTCACCGGCATCCGTTAAATCTATATAGATGGTGCTGAGCATGCCACGAATCATGGGAACCAAATGCGGTACAAAAAGAATATGATCAAACACACCTTTTTGACCTGAGATATTTTCCAATGCTTCCACAATTTCAGGATGGTGACGGTGACCCGCAACACCATAGGCCTTAAAGTTGTCAGCATTTTCAGAATAAATCATGCCGAGGCTTGCTTTACGACCTGCACCAGAAACACCTGATTTTGCATCAATAATAATGCTTTCAGGTTTTACCAAAGCTTCAGCTTGTTTGAATAATGGCGCAAGACCCAGTTGTACCGTGGTTGGATAGCAACCCGGGTTACCAATCACGTTGGCTTGTTTGATTTTGTCACGGTTGAGTTCTGACAGACCGTAAACGGAATCTTTTAAAATATCTGGGCAGGCATGTTCAAGACCATACCACTTTTCGAATTGTTCCAAGTCCTGTAAGCGGAAATCTGCCGCCAAGTCGATGACTTTAGTATTTGCTGCAACCAGTTCTGCCGCATGTTTCATTGCCACACCATGAGGGGTCGCAAAGAACACAACATCGCATTTTTTTAGTTCATCAATGTTTAAATCTGAATATTCAAGATCGGTATGTCCGCGCAAGCTTGGAAACATATCGTCTACACGGCGACCTTTTTCGGTACGTGATGTCAGTACATTGACTTGCACATTTGGGTGTCGTAGTAAAAGACGCAACAATTCAACGCCTGTATAACCTGTACCACCGACAATACCAACTGTAATCACGATCACTACCTCAAATCTAAAGTGTCCATTTCGTAACTGCGTAGTATGACAGGAAGTTTTAGTTTTCTGAACTGTTTTGGTTTGTAATGATAGTTTTTTATCGTCTAAACCATCTCTCAGGTTAACTTTTTAGTTTATTCTTCAACTCAAATATTTTTAAATTTAACCTCCAAAAGAATTAAGTAAAAATTACACTCAAGCTCAAATCAACATTATAAATTCAAGAAAAAATGACTCTTACAAAGAAAAGAGAGGCTTTAGACATTTATCTTAATAATGAAAAATACAATTTCTATTTGCCATCCTGATTTAGAAGATTTCGAAACAGGTAAATCAAAAGATGTCATTGTGACTATTCATTTAGAAGATATCGATACTGTAGTTTCAGAACTTCTTCGCTTTAAAAAAGAATATTACGACCAATTAAATGAAGAATTAGCTAACCAATGAATCGTAATAGACACTCGTTTCATTAAGTGACTCTTTATCTTTACCACCAATACGGCATTGGCGTACTTTTTAATAATTTCCGATGCTGTTGAAAATTGACATCATGCTTGTGAACTTCAGCCCAAAAGTGCGGGCTATGATCAAAATGCTTGGTATGTGCCAACTCATGCACACATACATAGCGGGTAATCTTTTCAGAAAATAGCGCCAAACCGCTATTCAACATAATGTCATGCTTCGATGTACAACTTCCCCAACGGGTTTTAGGCTGCCGAATCGAACATTTGCCAAAACTCAAATTACTTTCTTGGCTTACATCCTCCAAATAAAGAGGAAGATGATGTTTTGCATAGGCTATTACAAATGCTTTTAAATATTGTTCAGGCTGACGATCACTAATCAAAAGTTTTAAATTTTCATCATCAAAAATAAAACCATGCTTTTGGCTTTGATAAATGATCTGTAAAGGCTGATCTAAATTAAACAGCTGTAATTCATTCGGTAAAGTTTTGTCTATTTGAACAATTTTTTCTTGCTGTTTCTGCCAAGTTTGAATGAGCCATTGCTCAGACTGATCTATAAAATTTTGAATTTGTCGTTTAGAGCACAATACAGGCGCAGTTAAACGGATCTGAGTTGGTTCAACGCGTAAGCGTAAATTCTTCGCCCGCACATGACGGACAATTTTGATTTCAGGTAGGTCGTTTAGGGTCATTTTTATATTTAATCGTTATTTTAATCCCCCTCGATCCCCCTTTGATAAAGGGGGAAGTTCAAGTTTTTAAAAGTTTCGAGGAGCCTTATTAAATTACAGACTTTCCCCTCCTTTGAAAAAGGAGGGTCAGGGAGGATTTCTTAAACAGCAGTACGCTCTTCAATACCATTATCCGTTGCAACAATTGCGATATCTGCTTTGTTCAACGCAAAAATACCGTTACACACTACACCCGGAATGTTATTCAGGTTTTTTTCAAGTTCCAGCGCATTCAAGATATTGAAGTTATGCACATCTAAAATCACGTTACCGTTATCCGTAACCACGCCTTCACGGTAAACCGGATCACCACCAAGTGAAACAATTTTACGGGCTACCGCAGAACGCGCCATTGGAATCACTTCTACAGGTAATGGAAAGTCATGACCCAATTGTTCAACCCATTTAGAGTCATCAACGATACACACGAATTTTTTCGCAATTGAAGCGACAATTTTTTCACGAGTCAGCGCAGCACCACCACCCTTAATCATGTGCATATGACGGTCAATTTCATCTGCACCATCCACATAAGCATCCAAGCCGCCTACAGAGTTCATGTCGACCACTTCAATGCCTAATTTTTTAAGGCGCTGTGCTGTTGCTTCAGAACTTGCCACCGCAGCTTCCAATTGCAATTCTGGTAATAATTCAATGAGGAAGTTCACAGTACTTCCTGTACCTACACCCAAAATCCCGCCTTTAGGCAAGTGCTTTAAAGCCGCTTTCGCAGCAGCTTGTTTCTTTTCATCTTGGGTCGCATACAGACTCATAACTTGGCTCAACTATTTTTTGACATTTGTTGCTGAATTATTCAGCCCAAATGTACAGGGGTTTGTTACAATAAAGGTCTATTTTAAACTGTTAGATGGAAAATTAACATGCTGTCTCGTTTGGTTCGACAAATATTACAAGCAACGGTGTATGACGTTGCAATCGAAACTCCACTCGAAGCAGCGCCACGAATTAGTGAAAAGCTAAACAATAACATTCGCTTTAAACGCGAAGATTTACAACCTGTCTTTTCCTTTAAACTACGCGGTGCTTATAACCGTATTAGTCAATTACCGAAATCTCAGTTGGAACGTGGCGTTATTACGGCTTCAGCAGGTAACCATGCGCAAGGTGTGGCTCTATCTGGTCAAAAACTGGGAATTCGCGCCATTATTGTCATGCCGAAGACCACGCCCGACATTAAAGTCCAGGCGGTAAAACGTTTGGGTGGTGAAGTGGTATTACATGGCGATTCTTTCGATGTTGCCAACAAATATGCTATTCAACGTGCAACCGAAGAAGGCATGACCTTCATTCCGCCTTATGACGATGAACTGGTGATGGCAGGTCAAGGCACCATTGCCAATGAAATCTTGCGCCAATGGCGTGATGTGGAATATGTATTTGTCGCAGTAGGCGGTGGCGGTTTAATTGCCGGTGTTGCTGCCTATTTGGGTGATGTTGCACCACACGTGAAAGTCATTCCTGTGGAATATGATGAGTCAGCATGTTTAAAAGCTGCCTTTGAAGCCAATGAACGCGTGATTCTGCCATCTGTTGGACTATTTGCAGATGGTACGGCGGTTGCTCAAATTGGTGCAAAACCGTTTGACGTGATTCGCCTGCAAAAATCAGACAACTCAGGTCCAATTGTTGAGCCTGACGTTGTTTTGGTTAACACTGATGAAATCTGTGCGGCCATTAAAGATACCTATGATGAATGCCGAAGCATTGTTGAACCTTCAGGTGCTATGGCACTTGCCGGAATCAAGAAATATATCGCTGAGCATGGCTTAGAAAATAAAAACATGGTGTCGATTGTTTGTGGTGCCAACATGAACTTTGACCGTCTACGCTATATTGCTGAACGTACCGAACTCGGTGAACGTAAAGAAGCCATTTTTGCAGTCACCATTCCTGAAGAAAAAGGTTCATTCCTGAACTTCTGCCGCGCCTTGCAAGGTCGCAACATCACTGAATTCAACTACCGTGCCAGCTCTTCTAGTGCTGCTCAAGTGTTTGTCGGCATTAGCTTGAAAGGTGGCGAAAAAGAACGTCATGACATTTATGACACCTTGGCAACGCAATATGATGTTGATGACTTATCTGATGATGAAGTAGCAAAACTGCATATCCGTTATCTGGTCGGTGGTCATGCAGATATTGAAAATGAGCGTCTATTCCGTGTCGAGTTTCCAGAACGTCCAGGCGCATTACTCACCTTTTTGGAACGTCTGGGTCCAACGCATAACATTACCCTATTCCACTACCGCAACCACGGTGCAGCGGAAGGTCGTGTACTGGTTGGCTTGGAAGCAAGCGATGCGAAACAGAATCCAGATGGTTTAGTCGAAACTTTGGAAAGTATTACTTATCCATATGCTGAAATTACCAATAACCTGGGTTATCAACGTTTCCTAAAATAACACTCAGACAATAAAAAAGAGCCAGTAAATGGCTCTTTTTTATTTTAGGTTGATCTCAAACAGTCCAGTTTTACATAGTGTTCTATACAGATCGCTTCATCCTTAAATTGCTTCGAGAAAGACTTACAGAATTTATGGATTTCAACATCCTCATTAGGAACAGCCATCCAATAAGCCGCCTCTGCATAAATGATTAATAATTCTAAATTTTGCGACTTTAGCAGAGCATAAATTTCTTCAAAAACAATATCAAAAGCTTGCGCATTCACATTGTAGTATTTCCCAATGGTCTCTTTATGCTTCTTATAATGTTCATATAAAGGCATGGTTCTTTTACGAATTTTCTGCTGGGTTAAACCCATATCAACATTCATGTGCTGCAAAATAGCACATCGCTCCAACCCATTTTCATGAGGGTTTTCAGAATCAACAGACATTAAATAAGCTTGGAAATGGTTAGCTACTTTTTCAGCTGCCATCCACTCCAGAAATTGCTGAAAGAAGTGCCTGTGTTTCTTCTTTGGGATTTCCCGTTGTTCCAGCAGCGGAAACCATCCCTGCAATAGCTTAAAGATCTTTTTATCATCCATTTTAATTCACTATATAAATAGAAAATTATATGAAAAATGATATACCGTTTTTTTGAAGGTTTTGTGACGTTATGCTATGAGCACAATCATTCTTTTATAGCCTCAAAATCTCCTCAAATAATTAAGCAGTAAAAAATTCAATCATTTATAAAATTCCGCATATTAATGCTGTCTGCATGCAATTATGTCATCTTAGAAATAAGCCTTTGTTATATATAATTTTGTAAGCCTGATAGCTGAATGAATAATAAAATTATAAAATGAGTTTATATTTGCATACACTTAATGAATCAAAACCACATAAAAATGGATAAGGAATACGCTGTATGGCACTATTTACAGTCATTGGTTTAGGTAGTTTCGGTGCAACCGTTGCCACCCAACTGGTGAACTTAAATCACGATGTGATTGGGATCGACAACAACAAAAGAAATGTTGAAAGCATTTCAGATCAAATCACCCATGCCGTGATTGCAGATGCCACCGATGAACATGTACTCAAAGAACTCAATATTCAAAACTGTGAAGCCGTTGTGGTTGCAATTGGTGAGGATATTGAATCCAGTATTTTATGTGTCTTGCATCTAAAAAACATGGGGATAAACAAGATTTGGGCCAAGGCTAAATCCCAAGCCCATCACATGATTTTGACCCATCTTGGCGTGAATAAAATCATTCATCCAGAAGAAGATATGGGTACCCGCGTGGCCCAGTCTTTAAGCTACCCGATGGTTAGTCGTTATATGGGCATAGAAGACAATCATTTCATCGTTAAAATTGAAATCAAGGCAAATCAAAAGGGTGAGCGCTTCCACAACCTTATGGATCATGGCTCAGGAATTAAAACGATTCTGCATAAACGCGGCAAGGAAATTTTATATAGCATTGATCCCAATTTAATCCTGCAAGAAGGTGATATCTTAGTGGTTGAAGGTGAACTTGAACCCTTACGAAAACTGTCTGCCCGGTTTAAATAAAATATGAATCAAGCGCAAAATAAAAAGCATCATACCGTCAATCTGAGCCCTCCCAGCTTACTTGCCTTGGGGTTCTTAAGTTTTATTTTTGCAGGCACCTTATTACTTAAACTTCCCATTTCACATCATGGAGAATTAAGCTGGCTCAATGCCCTGTTTACCTCCACCTCTGCCGTGACCATTACCGGTCTTTCCGTGGTCAATGTCGGGGAAGCCTATACCACTTTTGGTCAAATCGTGATTATGCTTTTGCTGCAGGTTGGTGGCTTAGGTTTTATGACTTTTGCCATCCTTGCTGCATTAAGCCTGTCTTCCAACCTCAAATTAAAACAACAGGTCATGGCACAGGAAACCATTGGTCAAACCAGTCTGGCCCGAGTATCTTTCACCATTAAAGGCGTGCTTTTATATTCCTTATTTTTTGAAGCAGTCGGTACAGTTATTCTCACCATTGCCTGGATGCAGGAATATGATTTTACTCGTGCCTTTTTTTATGCCGCTTTTTATAGTGTTTCTGCTTTTAATAACGGTGGCTTTTCACTTTTCCCCAATAGTTTGATGAGTTTTGCAGACCATTACCTGATTACCTTTACCATTAGCATGCTTTACATTATTGGTGGAATCGGCTTTGTGGTACTCATGGATATTAAACGTGCCCGTCGCTGGAAAAAATTAAGCACCAATAGCAAATTAATCCTCTCCACCATTGCAGGGTTAAACCTGGTTGCCTTTATCGTCATTTGGGTACTAGAAGCAAACAATCCGCTAACACTTTCCAGCATGAGTCTGGGTGATCAAGCTCTAAATTCCTGGTTCCATGCCACCGTTCCACGTTCATCAGGTTTTAACAGCTTGGATATGTCCAAAATGACCGATGCTTCAACCCTAGTCACCATGATCCTGATGTTTATTGGCGGTGGTTCATTAAGTACTGCGGGTGGCATTAAAGTCGGTACATTTATTATTGTGGTTTTAAGTGTCATCACTTTTTTACGCCGTTCTGAAGAATTGCGGGTATTTAATCATTCCGTTTCCAAGACCACGTCATTTAAAGCTTTAGCTGTTGTTTCAATCACAGCCATATTAATCTTTTTTGGATTTTTTACCCTGCTCATTTTAGAACCAGAAAAAGACTTTCTGGATTTACTGTTTGAAGCGGTTTCAGCCGCCTGTACCGTAGGCTTGTCCCGTGGGGTGACCAGTGAACTGCAACCTGCAAGCTTGATTGCTTTAATCTTACTGATGTTTGCCGGTCGATTAGGACCACTTACCTTAGCCTACCTGATTGCCACACCTAAAAAGAGTCGCTTAAAACACCCACCGGCAGATATTCAAATTGGTTAACTGTTATTAATTCTTGATGTAAAAAAACCACTCCATGGAGTGGTTTTTTATGAAGCATTGATAAATTTTAATACCAATTCATCAACGATACACCTAGACCGACATAAGTAGCGCGCTGGTTATAATCAATCAGGCTTTCACCATAACCATCAAATAACTGGAAGTGTCCACGTAGTTTCCCACTAATCGGGAATGCCCAATCAAACTGAGCAGCACCATGGGCATCATCACCGCCTTTAAGCGAATGACGCAGCATGAGTGAAAATTCATGATCATTCTTGCGGTAAAATGCGGTTAAATCCCCACGACCAATATAATTTTTAATGTCGGGATTGTTATCGTCTTTAGCAGTTTCTTCAATGCGATACCAAGGTCGCAGCATCAACGCAAAATTATCTCGCTCAAAACCAAGATTCAGCATTACACGGTTCCAGCTACGCGATAAAGGATCCGCACGACCATTGGACTGATGGTTTAACGTCAAACCCAGTAAACGTGCGTTTAAACCCAATATTTCATAATTGGTCCGAAAAACAAGGCTGGCTTCCGGTTCATAATTGGTTTCACGGAAAGGACGTGATGCATCTGCGTTATAGACCTGCCAACGTGATGATTGCGTATAACCGAACCAGATATCACCGTTGTCACCAAACAGGTTTTCAACCGCTTTGGTTTTTAATGAGAGCTGGAATTTTGCTTCCATCGATTTCAGATTTTGCTCATCACCCACTTGAACCGTGTTATTTTCATTCGGACTTGAAGGACGTTCATTTTTATCAGAAGTCCAAAATCCTGGCATGAGATAAACTGGCTGATGCGCACGAATATTCCAGGTGCCGAGTTTACTGTCGGCAGACAATTCCCAACGCTTATCCAGCAAAGATCGATTTGGGTCAATTTTCGGACCTTCAACAGCAAACAAATTACTGACCCCCTGACTGATTTTCTCCTTGATCGTTTCAGGTTCAGTCGGTTTAGGCGCAATTTCATTTGCTGCCTGACGTTCAGAAAGCAGCGGTGTTTTCTCAGCCTCGGGTACTTTAAACAAAGTATCATAACAAGCCAACCGATCGGCATTAGAGTTTAATGCCACACAGGCTTCAGGACTTGCCGGTGTAATTGAAGATTCGGGACTTACTGCATTTACATTCGTCACATACAATGAACTGAGCATGATCATGCTCAGTTGCAAAGTAGTGCGTTCAATTATTTTGAACGCCATAGGGTCTGACCTCAGTTTATTCTTTTAGTTTACTTGTTTGATATCAAAGCCAAGTTCAACCAAAATGTCACGTTTCGCAACGGGTGCAACCACAGCTTTCACTGGTTTTTGCTGAACCAGATATTGTTCTGCAACGCGTTTTAAATCATTCAGAGTGACTGCAAGTAAACGTGCACGTAATTGTTTTCGAACTGCCGGTGTACGTGCATGCAATAAAGCATAGCAAGCACTAATCGCTTCACCCGCAGGAGAACCCGGTTTATCCATGCTCGCAACCAAGCCTAAAATTGCTTCTTCAAGCTGATGCTCTAGATGCTCGGTATTTAACAACCAGTCAATACTTGCGTCAAAGTCTTTAAATGTTTCTGCCAAGCGTGGATCACGGTAGCTATAAAAACGGAATGAACATGCATTGCCGTCATAACTCGCCCCACCACCGTAAGCCCCACCTTTTTCACGAATCGCACTATGCAAAAAGCCATTACGTAAATATGCAGCCAACACCATTAACGGTGCTGCATCAGGATGAGAGACTTCAACTGCAGGATAAGCTGAGGCACAGAATTGAACATTGGCTTGAATTAACCAGGCTTCGTCTTTATTGCTGTTTTCTGTGACAATTGTCGTTAATTCTACCGGGGTTTTATCAACGGCTAACTTGTCCCAAACATCTTGAATTTCTTCAATCAAACGATCAGATTGATGTTCTTCACAGACCAGCAAGAACTGTTTTGGCGCTTGTAAAAGTAAACGATGAATGGCTTTTAATTCTACAATTAAAGCATCATAGGCAGCTTCGTCATTTTCAATTTTAGCAACCAGCTCAGTTAACCAGTTCAGCGCACCCAAACCGGTATTTTGGTAATCGCGTTGTGCCAAAGCACTGCAATTACGCGATGCAATTTGCATCGCATAACTATGACCCGAACCTGAAATACGTGATTGCCAACGAGTTTTACGTTGTTGCAATAATTCAATAATACGGTCTTTTTCATCAAAACGCAGTTGTTCAAATGCCAACTTCAATATACGAATGGCTTCAAAATTATTCACCAACGATTTGGTGGTCAACGTGAGCCAAGCGCTGATTTTGTTTTTATCATCGACTTTTGAACGTAAAGATGCACCCATCCCAACGCCACCGCTGACTGCGGTTTGCAGTTGCTGAAGCTCAAGATAATTGTACTCGCCAGCGCCGACCTCACCCAACAATACAGACAGCAAGGTGAAATATGGCGATTGCACCACTTCATCTGGAATTTTAACCGTCACTTGTTGATAATAAAGACCATTGGTACCCGCATGGTACAAATTCAAAGGTGTATCGTAATTATTACTGATAATTTCGCGCAATTGACCCTGCACAATATGCAGATCCGCAGGCACATCTTCCAACCCTACTTTTGGCAACAAGTTCATATCATCTGGCGTATCTTGACGAACTTTTAACGCTTCAGTTTGCTGAATGATTTCAGCTTTTTGCTCATCAGTCAGTTTGGCACCAATTTCGGCCAAACGTGCTTTTTCAGCTTCAGCTTCCTTCGCAGATTTGGTTGCATCAGGTACCAAAGTCATTTGCACACGATGGGTATTATCCAGCAAATGTTCTTTAATCAGATTCGACAACCACATTGGGTCTTTGAGCTCTTCTTTGACTTGCTCAATCGCAGTATCCACATCCCAAACATGAATTGGGTCACTGTGATGAATCACACTGCCTAAACCATTTAAAATCAGGCTTAAACCATATGGCATACCGTCGCCATTGATTTCACGTTGATGCAATTCAATCTGATGCAAAATGGCATCAACCATTGCAGAATCAACCGGTTTAGAAGCAACATCTTGCAGAATTTTAAATACGCCATCTTTAAATTCTTGCGCATGTTCAGGATTTGAACCTTGCACGCCACAGAAGAAAGTCATTTCAAAGTTTGAATCATCTACCCCCATAATTGGGCCGGTAGACTGTGCATAATCACAGGTTTCCAGGTAATGACGTAATGGTGAAGCAGAATCTTCCAGCAAAATCCCTTCAACCAGACGCATGCCCAAGCGCAATTTAATATCGCTCGCTTCAGGCAATAACCATGAAATAATGTGATAGGTTTTATCTTTTAAATCTTCTGCATCTACAGCATAAGTTTCTGTGACTTCAACCGGTGTAGTTAAACGTGTTTCAGGCGTTGAATGCAGCGTTTGACCTTTCTCGAATTTAGACAGGGCTAAAGTTTCAAATTGTTCTTGCAAGTGATAGGCTGATTCATTACCAAAAGTCATAAACACCGCATTACTTGGATGGTAATGTGACTTATAGAAACTGACTAACTCTGGGTAAGTTAGATCTGGAATATCTTTCGGATCACCACCTGAATTGTAATGATAGGTAGTTTTCGGGAATAAATGATGCGCCAGTTGATGATACAACTGATCTGAAGGAGAACTCATCGCCCCTTTCATCTCATTAAACACCACGCCTTTATAGACAGGTTCGCCATTTTCCAGCTCAATACGAATCCCTTCTTGAGCAAAATCCAGTTCGTTTAAGTTCGCAGCAAAAGCGGCGTCTAAATACACTTCCAGCAAGTTTTGAAAGTCTTTTTTGTTTTGCGTTGCAAATGGATAAGCTGTCCAGTCTGCTGAAGTAAACGCATTCATAAAGGTATTCAGTGAACGACGAATCATCAGGAAGAATGGGTCACGAACAGGGAATTTTTCAGAACCACATAATGCGGTATGTTCTAAAATGTGCGCTTCACCCTTTGAATCCATCGGTTGAGTACGGAACGCCACCAGAAAGACATTTTCATCCAGATCACTGGCAAGGTGATAATGCGTTGCACCGGTCACTTTATGTTTATATTCAGACACAAAAACGTCTAAGGCCTCAACATGGTGTTGACGTATCAACTGAAACGCGGGATGAACAGTTTGAGTAATGGTTTCAGTGACATCTACAGTCATGTGATCTCCTAATGTATACATATTTATAAGATGTTGTGATTATACCTGAATCTTGAACTATATGGATTCGTACAGTTACGAATTTCCTAGCATTTCAGTCCAGTTTCAACGTTCTTCTTTTTTAATCAAAATCAGCACTATTTTCAATGCAGAAAAAATTGCAACCGATTGCTATTTTTTAAATCAGATCCAAAAATATTTTATGTCTTTAAAACAGGTTTTGAGGTGACGGTATTGCTCAAATAAACATTGATCTGCAATATCTTTTTGTTGATTCATCAGACTGACTCATTCGGGATCTAAATCTGATATTTTCAAGCCTATCAATTAATTCAAGATTAAAAGTTAAAGCTGTTTTTTATTTTACAGAATCTACTTGAGCCATTAAAAATTCATCCGTGGAATTTAAAAGTAAGCGTCATCATGATGCTGATGAGCCCACTCAAGCTCCACAGCATCATGACCAAAGGTGATTAAACTAAAGCAGATATTTGAAATAGCTATAATTCGGATGATTTTCAACAAAAACATAATTTTGTTTCTGGTAGAAATTTGCTGCAGATTTGGTATCTGTATTCAGACAAAGTGCGGAAAAATTTGCGCGGGCATTTTTTTCCAGATGTTGTAAAAGCTGTTTGCCTACCCCATGCTTACGGTATTTCGGCAATACGTAAAAACGACGTACCCGACCAATACGAGCATCAATTTCGTTATCATTCCACTGCTGATTTAAGCCACCACAGGCGATCAGTTTCTCATCATCATAAACAAAAAGCAGCAACTCCCCCGGCTGATCAAACCTGTTTTTTCCACTTTCATATTCTTCAATCAATTGATCAACCAACTGAAATCCTTCTTTCTGAGCGTGCTTGGCTAATTCTGTGATTTGTGCAGGTAATTGTTCAGCTTTAGCAATCGTGATATTCATCTAACCTTCCTAATCGTTTCCTATCGTGCATTTTGTACGAATAAATCAGCCATATATTGAATTTTATTCATCAATCTACAGCAATCATGAGCATTGGTGTAAACTTAGCGTTTTATTTTGAAATGTGAACGAAAGACATGGCAACTGTTGATCTTTTTGCAATTGGTAATGCATTAATCGACCAAGAATTTAAAGTCTCTGATGATTTCCTTATTCAACAAAATTTGCAAAAAGGCACTATGCAGTTGACTGATGGTGAAACACAAGCAAATTTATATAATAATTTAAAAGAAACGCAAGTATACAAAGGTCAAGCATCAGGTGGATCTGCTGCAAATACCACTGTTGCTTTTAGTGCTTTAGGCAGTAAAGCATTTTACGGATGCCGTGTCGGTAATGATGAACTCGGTTGTATTTACCTACAAGGTTTAAACGAAGCCGATATTCAAACTACTGAAAAATCTGTCAGTGAAGGTGTGACTGGTACCTGTATGGTTCTTGTCAGCCCTGACTCTGAACGTACCATGCAAACTTTTCTGGGCATTACTGCGGAACTCAGTGAAGCACAAATCAATTTTGAACCTCTAAAGACTGCAAAATGGCTGTATATTGAAGGTTATTTATCAACCAGCGATACTGCACGCCAAGCTGTTAAACACGCACGTGAAATTGCCAAAGCTAATGGTGTAAAAATTGCATTAACTTTATCTGATCCGGCAATGGTGCAATATGCCCGTCAAGGTTTGGATGAATTGCTTGATGATGGTGTAGATTTATTGCTTTGCAATTATCATGAAGCGTTAATGTATACAGAAACAGATTCAATTGAAGCTGCATTGGCTAAATTGCAATTGAAAAGCAAATACACTGTCATTACATTATCCGCAGAAGGCGCTTTAATTTCCGATTCTGAACAAACCCTTAAAGTTCCAGGTCGCAAGGTCACAGCGGTAGATGCGAATGGTGCCGGTGATGCTTTTGCAGGTGCTTTTCTTTACGCATTAAATGCAGGTTTCAGCCTTAAAGCTGCCGCTGAATTGTCGATTTTGATTTCAAGTGAAGTCGTTTCACAATTCGGTCCACGCCTGAGTGTAGAAAATTACGCGGAATTATTAAAGAACTTCCAAAAGGAATGTGCATAATGATTAAAATTGCGATGACGGAAGAAATTCCTGAACGTGAAGCGCGTTCATACGAAACGCCGGATGGTGATACCATTTTTATTACCCAGCGTGACGGTGCATTTTATGCCTATCAGAATCTCTGCCCGCACTTGCAGGTGGAACTGGAATTTTTAGAAAACCAGTTCCTAGATCGCGATCAGGAATACATCGAATGCTCTACCCATGGAGCACTGTTTTTGGTTGAAACAGGTGAATGTATTTCTGGTCCTTGTCAGGGACAATCACTTGAAAAAGTAGCGATCAACGTGCATTCTGATGGTGGAATTTACCTCAACGAAGAATAAATAGAACATAATTTAATGGAATCTTGCCATGCTTGAGTTTTTACATAACTATGACTTAATCCCGTTTCATTTAAGTTTACTGGCTTTAGTTTTACTCAGCATGGCGGAAACCCTTGGCTATTACTTTAATATTCGCCCGACGCAATATCTCAAGAAACTCTCTCCAAAGAAACTTTCTGAATCCCCTTTGCTGAATGTTAAATTTTCCAAAACACTGATTGTGGTGTTTTTACTGATGAACTTCAGTTTCGCTGGCTATTTTCTTCAACTGTGTGTTTATACCCAGCAACAGGAATTTCTGCCTGCTTTTTACTTAGTAATCCCTGCACTCATCATTGCGATTTTCTTCACTGTGTTTATGATTCATTGTCTTGATCAAGTCATCAAACCCACGTTTACCAGACATCAGGTCAGTTTACTTGGACGTTTAGCTACGATATCCAGTGGCAATGCCCGCCCCGGATTTTCTGCTCAGGCACGGGTTCGAGACAGCTTTGGTCAACTGCATTATGTTCAGGTTGAACCGGAATTTGGTGAACTCGAATTTCAGTCGCAGATTATTTTAATTCGTTTAAAAAAATCGCACTATATTGCTAAAAAAATATCTAAATCCAATACCCTCTTTAGCATGGAAAATCATCAATAACATTTAAGTCGTTAAGATAGTGAGTCATCAAAATTAATTTCAGGTATGAAAAAAACCAGTCAGGTCAGCAACCCAACTGGTCTTAAAAAGCAAAATCTTAACGTTTAAGAAATCCAGAAACCAAGTTCATGACTTGTTGAATATCTGCATTGGCTTCTTGCTTATTGGTCTGTTCACCTTGTGGGGTCAATGAATCAATAATTTGTGGTAAAACCGTTGAAATTGCACTGTAAATGTCCTGTTTAGGCACATGTGCTTCTTCCGCCACTTTTTCTACGTCCTGCTCATCAAATAAGCTTTGAACCTGTTGTTGATCCACACTTGCATTTTCACCCGGACCAGTCGAAACCCAATCATCCACTTGACTGGTTAAGCCTTGGCCTTTCAATTTATCCAAAGCACCTTGTATACCCCCTTGCTTTTGAATCCACGCCAAAACCAAAGGCAAAACTGCAATCAATAATGTTTTTGCACCACCACCCACACTACTTGTTTGTTGTGGTCTTTGAGTTTGCTGGTTTCCACCACCTAACTGGCTCAAGACCGAACCCAAAATCCCACCTAATCCACCTTGTTGCGACTGTTGGGATTGCGGGTTGGATTGAGATTGTTGCTGTATATTGTTTCCGCTCATCTGTCCCAGTACGGAACCTAAAATCCCACCTAAACCGCCCTGTTGTGATCGATTTTGCTGGTTACCACCCAAAGCCTGTTTCGCCAGCATTTCTACAATATTGCTAAGATTGGTCATCGTATTATCCTTTTATTCGCTTAGGAAAAGCATACGATGCTTTCAAAACCAGCAATGAGGACAAATTGTTAAGTTTTGCAAGATTTGGAAAAGCAATAAATGCTTGAATCTTACCAGCGGAATTTATTCCAATTTTCTGGATTGGCCCAAAACTTGGAATTAAACCAGTCCGGCACATGCTTATAAGTCAGGATATTAAATTGCCATAAAGCAAAATCACTATCATGCTGGGTTTTATCAATCAGCTGGGTAAAGCCTAAAGAACGTAATAATTTCTCATCTTGTAACTGACTCACCACCACAATACGCTTCGCCATCAAATCACGTAGTTTGACCAACAATAGTGATTTTTGATTATCAGAAATATCGAGTAACTCTGGTGAATCAAGCAATACCAGCCCCAAGTCATATCGCTGTGTAAAAGGCAGATTTAAAAACTCAATTACGTTAAAATAGTGCCATTGAATTGATTGATTGTTGTCGTATTGTGCAAGATTTTGGCCAATACATAATGCAGTTTGAATAGGCTGTTCTTTAGATAAATCGTCTAGCATTGAAGCAATGACATTTTGTTCAGCCATAACTGCATCCTTATTATTTGAGAGAGTATTCTTCATGGAACTACAAGGCATTTGCCATAAAATGCATGCAGGTCTAAAGGACCCTATTGTAACTGATCAACAGACCCGTAAGGCAAAGGTAGAATATAAATTTGTACTAGATCGCGCTGAAATTGATCTTCCATTTAGTTTAGGACAAGAAGTCGAAATTGAGTGGACCGGCAATATTTATTGTGTTTCTTGTGGAAGTAAAACTCCAAAATCATACTCACAAGGTCACTGCTACAAATGCTTCAAAACCAAAGCTTCATGTGACATGTGCATCATGAAGCCAGAAACTTGTCACTATCACCTAGGTACATGTCGTGAAGATAGTTTTGCGCATGAAGTCTGTTTCCAGCCGCATATTGTGTACATTGCCAATTCCAGTACTTTAAAAGTGGGCATCACCCGTCAGGGACAAATACCAACACGTTGGCTCGATCAAGGCGCAACACAAGCACTACCGATTATGAAAGTGGGTTCACGCCGCTTATCGGGTCAACTGGAAATCATGTTTGGCACACAGGTCGCAGACAAAACTGATTGGCGAAAACTGCTGAAAGGTGAAGCTGAGCCATTAAATTTGATTGAAGTTCGTGAGCAACTGATTGAAGAATTTGCCCCGAAAATTCAAACCATTCGTGAGGAATTCAGTCAAAACCTCGAATTCAATGAAACTGTTGAAATCATGGAAAGCGAATTGCCACGTGAGTTTGTTTATCCAGTGGATGAATATCCTGAGAAAATCAAATCGCATAATCTGGATAAGACTCCCGTTATTCGCGGCAAATTATTCGGGATTAAAGGTCAATACCTGATCCTAAATACCGGAGTGATTAATATTCGCAAATACTCAGGCTATGAACTTAAGCTACGCGCTGAATAAAACTTTATTTAGTCTATAAAAAAACCTGCATTCATGCAGGTTTTTATTTCATAGGAAATTATTTAATTTTCGCATGTGACTTAAGATATTGAGTGTAATCATCCAATTCTTGTTGACCACGAAGTTGCTGGTACAACTTAGACAATTCATTCAACTGCTCATCAGTTAAAGCATTAGACGTTGTCTTATTTACATTAGACACTGCCACAACAACCAACTCATTTGGCAATGAAGCTGTAGTCACTGACCACATGCCTGCTTTCGGTGCTGGAACACTAAATGCTGCACGCTCAATTTCACGCTTCAAACCTTGTGAACGGGTAAATACACCTGCACTTTCAAATGCGATGTTGCTTTGCGCCAAAACAGTTGCAGCAGGTTGTGATTTGAAGCTATTTAATGCAGTTTGAATTTTCGCTTTAGCTGCTTCAATTGCTTTTTGCTCAATCAGTTTAGCTTTTACACGAGGCGTCGCTTCTGCAAGTGTTTGTACACCAGCCGCGTGGTAATTACGCACTTTCACCCAGACTGTATCACCATTGGCTAACTGGATACTGCTTGATGCATTACGGTCACCATTTTTCACATCATCATTAAATAGCTTAACTTTTACATTTGCATCGCTAAGTACCAGATGTTGAGTCGCTAAAGTCATGCCTTTTACTGATTGAACAGTTACACCCTTCACTTCTTGTGCGACAACATCAAGTGCATCACTACCAACAACCATTTCATTTAGACTATTTACAGTATCTGAAAAGGCATTGGCAGATTTGTTCTTTTGCAATTCCGCCAGCAAACGTGGTTTTTCAGTTTCAAATGATGGAAGCTTAACCGAAGCCGCTTCTGTTTCAATTAAATGATAACCATATTGGGTTTTAACCGGAGCGGATACTTGCGCTGATTTTAAAGAATCCACAGCCTGGTCAAAGGCATCACCAAATACCCCTTTGGCATATGCGTCGATCACACCACCTTTGGCTTTAGATTCGGTATCATCTGAATATTGTGCAGCAGCTTGAGTAAAGGTCATGCCTGCTTTAATTTTCGCAGCGACATCATTGGCTAATTTCTTTGCTTCCGCATCTGAACGCGTATCTGCTGCAATTAAAATATGCTTTACTAATAGTTTAACATTTTTCTTTTGCGCCTCTACATATGTTGCATAGGCTTGCTGCAATTCTGCTTCTGTCACTTGCGTATTCGCCGGCGCAACATTCGCAGGTGTCAATACCACATAATCCACATCAACACTTGCAACCTGCTTAAAGACATTTTGATGTTTGTTGTAATAAGCAGCAACTTCTTGAGCCGTTACTTTTACATTTTTCTTATAGTCATCAAGTTTAATGCTCGCAAGATGCAAGGTACGTTGTTCAGTCTGTAAATTGGCAATTTGTTCAATATCCAGTTTGCTGACCAAAGCATAATCCATAAAGGTTGAAGTCAACATTTTCAAAGCATGGTCTTGACGCAGATTCGCAATTAGAGCTTGACTGGTCATGCCCACTGAACGCAAATAGTTGGCATACAAGCTTTCCGAAAATTTACCGTTTTCTTGAAAGTTAGGTTGCTGGGCAACCATTTGCTCAATCTGTGCATCACTTAATGAAATACCCAAATCTTCAGCTTGCTGCAATAACAAAGTACGAGCAACCAGGGTATCCATCGCTTTATTTTGAATAAAAGATTGATTCAATAAAGTTTCATCACCATTTGCATAAGCCAAGTATTGTTCTTTAAATGATTTGGTCAGTGTTTCTAGTTCTTTTTTAGAAATTTCTTGGCCATTGACTAATTTTGCTGTGTCTTCTGATTTCCCGCCACTAAAATATCCTTCAATACCTACAAGCGCTAAAGGGGTCAAAAACAAAATGAGCAGTGCTTTGCCCAACCAACCCTTAATAACTTTACGAAAAGATTCCATAAGTATTCCAATATTTTATTTGTGAGGGATTTTACCCGAAAACCCCCAATGAATGAATGAGTTCAAACCGAAAATCGGCATATTAATAAAAAAACGCGCCTAAGCGGCGCGTTTATTGGCTTTAAAAAAGATTAAGCAACAGAATCTTTTAAACCTTTACCAGCTTTAAAGCTAGGAACCTTGCTTGCTTTAATTTCTAAAGCTGCACCAGTCTGTGGATTACGACCAGTACGTGCTGCACGTTCTTTTACGTTGAATGTACCAAAACCAACAAGTGTTACAGTATCACCAGATTTAAGTGCTTCAGTAATTGAAGCAATTGTCGCATCTAAGGCTTTACCTGCATCAGTCTTAGACAATCCCCCTTTCTCTGCAATTGCATCGATTAATTCTGATTTATTCATGAAGATTACGTCCTCTTAATATCGTTTATTTAAGGTCTAAGGATTCCATAACACCTTTATAGCAATGCTTTAGGGCAAAACGCAATACTCTGGATATCGATTTCTGCAAAATAAATGCGAAAAAAATTGTTGAAAAATGCATAAAAAGCAAAACTGTTTCATTTTTTTACAATTTGCGCTTTTAATGACTTATTTTCTTCAACCAAAAAATCGACCTTGCTATGTAGTTGTAATATGAGGCTTTCTAAATGCTGAATATCTTTTACCGTGACCAAACCAATTCGGTTTAAAGAATGGTTCACACTATGGTCGATTAGTTTCTCAACTTTATCTTTGGTATCAGTTACTGATTCTTTGGCCTTCTCTGACACCTTTTCTACGGCTTGGTCAGCGATTTCCGTGGTTTTAGACTCCAGTTCTTCTCCCACTTTAACTAAAGAATCAAATAACTTATTTCCTTCTTCTTCTGCACGTGAAAAAGCACCTAAACCGGCAAGCCAGATCTGTTGGGTATATTTACGGAAATCTAGCCCTGATTTTCGCCCGTCACGCGATTTATTCTTTTTTTTATCAGTATTTTCCGCTGTCTTCTGTTCATTATCCTGATCTTTTATCTGCTTATCCATTCATTCTTTCTCCTGATTGTTTTATGTACGACCAAACATATTTATCCATAAAATACACTGATAATAGCAAATTAAATACTTGATAGATTTGCTAAACTGTTCTACAAAGCAAGATTATTATGTATTTGGTTTAAAGTCCTGAAACATATTTTACGAGCCAGGATGCTCTATTTCAGGTAAGGATTAAGTTTTATGAGTGAATCGCAGCAAAGTCCAAATCAACCACATTTGTTGCTCACAATGGCTATGATTGTTCTTGAAACAATTTTTACCCTCATTTTGAAGCATGATCGCGTCATTGGTTTACAGGCTAAAAAATTTGTAGATCAAAAAGTTGCGATTAAAATTAATAGCTATTTGCCGTATTTTGATTTTTACGTTCAATTTACTGAACATGGTGTTTTATTTGACACCAAAGCACCAGAGCAAGCGGTTGATCTGGATATCCGCACCACCCTCATGGATTTAATTAAAGTCTTTGTGTTTGCTAATCGTCGCAGTATCAAAAAAATGCGTATCGATGGCGACCTGACGCTAAAAGATGAGTTTCGTGATTTAGCTTTACTTTTTAGCTTTCCAAAAGTTTTGTCGGACTGGAAACAGTGGTTAACTGAACCCACTGACGAGCAAGATATTATTGCCTCTAAAAAACGCATTGTCCCTCTTTTAGAAAAAATCGACTTGCAACGCTCAACAATAAATAACCTGGAAGTTGAAGTGAAGCAATACCAAAATCGTATTCGTCGCATTCAACAAAAGCAGAAAAGAATTAATATCGTGTTTATTGTAATCACCGTGCTTTTGATCGCGTTATTAGTGTATAATTTATGGCTTGGATAAATATACAATTTTTCTTATAAAACAAAACAATTTAAAGCCTCATAAAAAACTTGACTATTTTAGTCAGGATTCTTAAAATCGACACATCTAGTCTAAACATGTGTATCGAATCATGCGTCTTACTACTCGCGGTCGCTACGCAGTGACTGCTCTACTTGATTTAGCTTTGCAGCCAACTGAACAAACGATCACGCTTGCTGAAATTGCAGCTCGTCAAACTATTTCTGTGGCTTATCTTGAGCAGTTATTTGCGAAATTAAAGCGTCACGGCTTAGTTTCTAGTGTACGTGGTGCCAACGGTGGCTACCATCTTGCTCGTCGCGCTGAAGAAATCACTGTGTTAGAAATTATTGAAGCTGTAAACGAAACAGTTGACGCAACGCGTTGTGACCATAAAGGCAACTGCCAAAATGGTGCAATGTGCTTGACTCATGATTTATGGCAAGAACTCTCCCACCACATTGCCGATTATTTAGCAAAAATTACGCTTGCTGATCTGGTGGCACGTGACAACGTACAAACCGTTGCAATCCGCCAAAATTCACCAAGTTTTGATTCAGCCCTTTTATCGGTTACAGGTATTTGACATGAAACGTCCGATTTATCTTGATTATGCAGCAACCACTCCGGTAGATCCTCAAGTTGCAGAACGCATGATGGAGTGCTTAACATTCGATGGTACTTTCGGTAATGCTGCATCTCGTTCTCATGCTTACGGGTGGCAGGCGGAAGAAAAAGTAGAATATGCACGTGAACAAGTTGCCAACTTGGTTAAAGCAGATCCACGTGAAATCGTGTGGACGTCTGGCGCGACTGAATCAGATAACCTTGCACTAAAAGGTGTTGCACAATTCTATGCCTCTAAAGGCAAACACATCATTACAAGTAAAATTGAACATAAAGCAATTTTAGATTCTTGCCGTGAACTCGAAGAAGAAGGTTTTGAAATTACCTATCTTGAGCCAGAGCCAAAAACAGGTTTAATTACGCCTGAAATGGTTAAAGCTGCGATTCGTCCAGATACCATTCTTGTTTCATTAATGATGGTGAACAACGAAATTGGTACCGTGACTGATGTTGCTGCCATTGGTGAAATCACTCGCGCAAATAAAACCTATTTCCACGTTGATGCTGCTCAGGCCGCAGGTAAAGTTGAAATTGATCTTTCAACCATGAAAATTGATTTAATGAGTTTCTCTGCTCATAAAATTTATGGTCCTAAAGGTATTGGCGCACTGTTCGTACGTCGTAGCCCACGTGTTCGTCTTAAAGCTCAAATGCATGGTGGCGGTCATGAACGTGGTATGCGCTCTGGTACACTTGCAACTCACCAAATCGTAGGTATGGGTGAAGCATTTGAACTTGCAGGCAAAAACCTCGAAGCTGAACAGACACGTCTACGTGTATTGCGTGACAAACTTTGGAACGGCTTGCAAGGTTTAGAACAAGTGTTCTTAAATGGCCACCCTGAATACAATGTTGCGAATTACTTAAATGTAAGCTTCAACTTTGTAGAAGGCGAATCATTGATGATGGCATTGAAAGATGCTGCTGTATCTTCTGGTTCTGCATGTACATCTGCAACACTCGAGCCTTCTTATGTACTTCGTGCATTAGGTTTGTCTGATGAGCTTGCGCACAGTTCGATTCGTTTCAGCTTCGGTAAATATACCACTGAAGAAGATATCGACCATGTACTTGAAATAACCAAAGCGGCTGTACAAAAACTACGTGATCTTTCTCCTCTTTGGGATATGTACAAAGATGGTGTTGATCTGTCTACAGTCGAATGGGCTGAACACTAATTTATTCTTGGCATCTTATAGAATTTGCTTAAGATGCCCCCATATTAAATCTTATAAAGGCTGACCCCGAGGTTTGGAGACGCATCATGGCTTATAGTGAAAAAGTAATTGATCATTACGAAAACCCCCGTAATGTTGGTGTTTTAGATAAAAACGCTGAAAATGTTGGTACAGGTATGGTCGGTGCACCCGCTTGTGGTGACGTTATGCGCCTTCAGATCCAAGTTGATGACAACGGTGTGATTGAACAGGCACGTTTCAAAACTTATGGTTGTGGATCGGCTATTGCTTCAAGCTCGCTTGTAACTGAATGGCTTAAAGGTAAAACTTTAGACGAAGCACAAGCAATCAAAAACATTGATATTGCAACTGAACTCGCGCTTCCTCCAGTGAAAGTACACTGTTCTGTACTTGCTGAAGATGCAATTAAAGCTGCTGTTGAAGACTACCGCAGCAAAAAAGCTAAAGCTTAATGGCTTTAAGTTTTAAATAAGGAATAACGGAGTTTTCATGATTCATTTAACTGAAAATGCTGCAACTCATATCAGCAATTACTTAAAAAATCGCGGTAAGGGTGAAGGCATTCGCGTTGGCGTGAAAACTTCAGGCTGTTCTGGTTTGGCCTATGTACTCGAATTCGTTGATGAAATTGATACACATGATCAAATTTTTGAACAGTTTGGTGTTAAGGTTTTCGTTGACCCTAAAAGCAGTGTCTATTTAGAAGGTTTAGAAATGGACTATGTGAAAAATGGCTTAAACGAAGGCTTCGAATTTAACAACCCCAATAAAAAAGGTGAATGTGGTTGTGGTGAATCTTTCACTGTTTAATCAATCCCCTTCATCCTCTTTTTAAAATTAAAACAGTGTACAATACACTGTTTTAATTACATTTATATTTGAAATTATTTTCATACAACTTTCGCGGATCAAATCTCCCATGAATCATTTTGAGTTGTTCAATCTTCCTGCAGCACTCGATATTGATTTAGCAGCTTTAAAAAATGAATTTTTAAAATTGCAGCAACAATATCATCCCGATAAAGCTGAAGACAAAGATCAGGCACTGATCAAGTCAAGTGAAATCAATCAGGCGTTTAAAGTTTTATCTCAAGTTGATAGTCGTGCGGGATATTTGCTTTCGTTAAAAAAACAAGATCATCTTCTTGATCAATCCATCAGCGATTTTGAATTTTTACAATCTGCGCTAGAAATTCGTGAACAGCTGGATGAAGCTCACGCTGCCGAAGACCTAATTTCACTTAAACAAGAAGTCCAACAATGGATTGACAGCTTGGTTCGTGAATTCAAAATTGACTATACTGAAGAAGACTGGGCTGAAGCGCGCGACACAGTGCGTAAGTTACGTTTCTTCCAAAAAGTCATGGCGGATATCGACAAAGCCGAAGATCGCTTTTTGGATGATGATTCTTTCGATCTTGATGATGATTTTTAATTTATTTTTACTTTTAGACGTTCAAAGGATGTAACACAATGGCTCTCTTGCAAATTGCAGAACCTGGTCAATCAAGTGCGCCCCACGAACACCGTATTGCTATTGGTATCGATTTAGGTACAACACACTCTTTAGTGGCTACGGTTTTATCAGGCAAAGCCAAAGTTCTTAACGATGAACAAGGTCGCGTGTTACTCCCATCGATTGTGCATTATGCAGATCAGGCAACTCAATATGGGGATGAAGCAAAAGCCTTCATGACCAGCGATCCTAAAAACACCATTGTTTCTGTTAAGCGCTTTATGGGTCGTTCAAAAGCGGATATTAAATTCCAGCACCCGTATACATTGGCGGGTGAAGATCACCAGATGCCAGCTTTTGAAACCAGTCAAGGTCGTAAAACCCCAGTTGAAATTTCTGCTGAAATTTTAAAACAATTGAAAGAACGTGCTGAAGCAAGTTTAAAAAATCCAATTAATGGCGCGGTAATCACTGTACCAGCCTATTTTGATGAAGCTCAGCGCCAAGCTACTCGCGATGCTGCCCAATTAGCCGGTTTAAATGTTCTACGCTTGTTGAATGAACCGACTGCTGCTGCTGTTGCCTATGGTCTAGATCAAGAAAGCAATTTAGCTTCTGACCGCAACTATGTAATTTATGATCTAGGCGGTGGTACTTTTGACGTTTCTATCTTGCGTTTTACCCAAGGTGTATTCGAAGTTTTAGCGACGGGTGGCCATACTGCACTCGGTGGTGATGACTTAGACCGCCTCATTGTGAAATGGGCGAAGAAACAGCTTAATATTGAAACCCTGGATGATGCAGAACATGCACATCTTATGGTTGCTGCACGTCATGCCAAGGAAGCATTAACAGAGTTAGAATCTGTTGAACTTCAAGCTCTAGATCAGGTTTTAACTTTAGATCGTGCAACCTTTGAAGACATTATTAAAATTGCCTTAGACAAAACCATTAGCGTATGTAAACGTGTGATGCGTGATGCCAAACTTGAACTTGACGATATTCAAAACGTCGTTCTTGTCGGTGGATCAACCCGTTCATATGCAGTACAAAAAGCAGTTCGCGATGTGTTCAATCAAGAACCTTTATGTACCATAAATCCAGATGAAGTCGTTGCGATTGGTGCAGCCATTACTGCAGACCAGCTGATTGGCAATAGCAAAGATGGCTCATTGCTGCTGGATGTTACCCCGCTCTCTTTAGGTTTAGAGACCATGGGTGGTCTGGTTGAGCGCCTCATTTCACGTAATACCGCTATCCCGGTTGCACGTCGCCAAGAGTTTACCACTTATCAAGATGGTCAAACTGCCATGCTGATTCATGTGGTACAAGGTGAACGTGATCTGGTTGAACACTGCCGCAGTTTAGGTCGTTTTGTTTTACATGGCATTCCGCCCATGACTGCTGGTCAGGCACGTATTGAAGTGACCTTCCAGGTCGATGCTGATGGCTTACTGACCGTTTCAGCAAAAGAAACCACCTCGGGCGTACATGCTCAAATTGATATTAAGCCTTCTTATGGTTTATCCGATTCTGATACTGAACGCTTATTGATTGAAGGTTTTAAATTTGCTGAAGAAGATAAAAATCTTCGTCATTTGCAAGAAACCAAAGTTGAAGCACAACGTGAACTTGAAGCATTGGAACAGGCACTTAAAGTAGATGCTCAGCTATTAACTGCCGAACAGCTAGAGTCTTTAAATCAAGCCAAAGTTCAACTTGAAACTCAACTTAAAACTACCGACATCAAAGCTATTGAACAGGCTGTAGAACAGCTTAAAATACACAGTGATGCTTTTGCTGCTGCACGCATGAATCAACATATTGATGCTGCCCTAAAAGGCACTAAACTTGATGACTGGTCAAACTCACCCGAATAAATAGGTAAAAATTATGCCACGTATTAAAGTTCTTCCACATGCGCAAATTTGCCCAAATGGTGCTGAGTTTGAAGTTGAACAGAATGCAAATCTTTGCGAAAGCTTATTGAAAAATGGCATCAAGATTGAGCATGCATGTGACATGTCTTGCGCATGCACCACTTGTCATGTTGTGGTTCGCAAAGGTTTTGACAGCCTCGAAGAAATGAATGATGTCGAAGCCGATTTACTTGATCGCGCTTGGGGTCTTGAGCCTGACTCACGTCTTTCATGCCAAGTTAAAATTGTGGATGAAGACTTGGAAGTTGAAATTCCGAAATACACCATCAATCATGCATCTGAAAATCATTAATTGATTCAGGATTAAAAAACCACGCCAAGCGTGGTTTTTTAATATTCAATTCAATAGCAACCATGCTTAGTCACTATTCATCTTAATGATATTGTTCATCTTTGTGATCTTCGATTATTTCATCTTCCAGATTTAATTTTACCACACCTTGAGAATTGGTCATTTTTTGCTGTTTTTGTATGCGTTTAATCATTTTTTCCAAAACATTGATCAACTCTGGATATTCATAGTTTTGAACTTCGTCCAGATTCAGCAATAAATGAAAGCCTTTATACTCATAATCAAACCAACGCTGATAATCCGATTTACGTGAAGTATATTTTTCCATCACCTGCCAGGTTTTCACTGGATCCTGAATACCTTTAAGCTTAATCGGTGCTTTAGGTGCACACAAATAATCATTTTTAATTAAATTATAGGTATCATCTGAGATTAAAATTTCATCCACTTCTGCCGCACTTTGTAAACGTGCTGCCAAATTGGCATCACGTCCAACAATGGTATAGGCCATACGATGAGCTGCACCATAATTCCCAACGTGACAATACCCCGTACTAATCCCCATACGAATATGCAAAGCGGGATAGCCCATTTTAATCCATCGCTCTCTTAACAATTTCATTTGCTGACGCATATCAATAGCCATGTCTAAACAAGTTTTTGCATCTTGTTCAACACCTTGCGAGATCGGATCACCAAAGAAAATTAAGATCGCATCCCCCATAAACTTATCGACAGTCGCTTCATACTGTTTCGCAATTTCTGTCATATGACTTAAATAGTCATTGAGCAAAAATGCCAAGTCATCGGGAATAAGGGTTTCGGAGAGCTCGGTAAAACCTTGAATATCTGAAAAGAAAATGGTCATTTTCTTACGCTTATATTCAATTTTGGCTTCAGACTCACCCTTCATAATCGATTGCCACAATTGTACCGGTGCATAACGGCTGAGCTGGTTGGCAAACTCCATATAACGATTCATTTGCTCATAATAATAAGCTTTACGATCGGTAACATGCTGGATTTGACTGCGTTGGTAAAAACTTCCCACACCAAAATAAGTGATGAGACAAATAAAGCCCAGAACGGTTAATTCACCTGTGGTTTGTTCAAAATATTCGCCAAAACCAAAAATAAAGATATTACACAGATAGAAAATTGCGATTCCAATCAGACTCGCCAATGACACCATGAGAAATGAAATTTTATTACTGATTGCAGTATATAGAAGTGCAAAAAGTGAAATAAAAGTCAGCACCAGGTTTAAATGAATGGCAGACAAAATAACTGAAATGGCAACAACATCAATGAGAAATAACAGACTGCGTTGTATTTTTGAATTATAGCGATACAGCAACCCAGTCGATAACTTCGGGGTAATCAGCAAGACAAACAACAAGAATAAAGGGACATAGATCTGATATTGCGTATCAGAAGAAGTGTAATGATAAACGATGACGAGTAAAGACAACATGATATACCCCATCAAACGATGAAAATATTCAAATTGTCTCGGCTCTTTGCTAATCCAGTCGTCTAGCACTCAATCACTCCTGGTCCCAGTATTCACACCACACATTCCCTGTTTGGCTTTTTAAATCGCTTTGAATTAGTCCATACGCCAGTCAAATGGCATATCACCTTGACCACGTAACGCAAGCATTAAAGTTTGACGCATATGTGCAAGGACTTCATTGCTATAAGGAACAGCTGGCGTTCCCCAAACTGGTTTTGGCCACGCGACGTCATTTTGGTAACGCACTACATGATGAAAATGTAATTGTGGAACCATATTTCCTAAAGCAGCAACATTCATTTTGTCTGCACGGAATACACGCGCCAACTGGCTTGATAACCAGCTAGATTCACGTAGGAATTGTTCTTGGTCAGCCTGACTTAATTCATATAATTCACTAATACCGGGTACACGCGGAATTAATATGAGCCACGGAAATTGCATATCATTCATTAAACGACATGTTGACAGTGGAAAGTCGCCTACAAAAAAAGTATCTTGAGCAAGTTGTGGATGCAAACTAAACATATCTTTATAAATTATGCAAAATTAGAATGATGGCTAATACTACCACATCCAATGAGACGTGAATATTCTATGCAATGTGTTTCATTACAAATAAACCACTATTTGCCCTGAACACTCAAGCACAGATAAATTTAATAAATTTCCTTAAAAATTCAAGTATTTCTTTTCCATAAACCCTAAATTATGGGTGAATCAAGAAGTGAGTGCATAATATTTACACACCCACTTTCTGATTAGTGAATTTCTTTTAATAAACTCGCGAGTAAATCGGAAATAAATTGAATTCTTTTTTGATAATCTTCCAGCATCACCATGATTTTTAAACGTTGCCCTCCATCCATACGGAAAAAAGTCGGATGTTTTTGCATCATTTGAATAATGCTCATGGCTTGAACCGGAGTATCTGGTGAAAATTCAATATGACCACCATTTGCACTGATATCAACCTTGGTAATCCCCAACTGCTCTGCTTTTAAGCGGAGTTGGTGCACAGCAAATAATTGCTTCACAGGTTGTGGTGGCACACCAAAACGGTCAATCAATTCCATACGGATATTATCGAGCTTTTCTTGACTGTCGGTATTACTGATACGTTTATAAAACATCAGACGTTGGTGTACATCGCCTAAATACTCATCTGGAATCAATGCCGGCATATGCAGATTAATCTCAGCCGTTAAAGATAACGGTGCATCGAAATTCGGTGTTTTACCTTTTTGAATGGCTTTGGTCGCCTTTTCAAGCATTTCCATATACAGGCTATAACCGATCGCATGCATTGAACCACTTTGTTGCTCACCCAAGAGCTCACCTGCACCACGAATTTCCAAATCCTCTGTGGCCAGCATAAAACCTGCACCTAAATTCGATGCACGCTGAATCGCATCCAGACGTTTTTCAGCATCTCCCTTCAAGCCTTTAATTGAAGGTACCAATAAATAGGCATAGGCTTGATGATGCGAACGCCCGACACGACCACGTAATTGATGTAACTGTGCTAAACCTAACTTATCTGCACGTTCAATCAAAATGGTGTTGGCATTTGGAACGTCAATCCCGGTTTCAATAATGGTTGAACAGACCAGAACATTGTATTCCTTGTGATAGAACTGCTGCATCACCTGCTCCAGTTCACGTTCGCGCATTTGTCCATGTGCCACTGCTACTCGTGCTTCAGGTACTAGCTCCCGAATACTTTCAGCTGTACGTTCAATGCTCTCCACTTCATTATGCAGGAAATAAACCTGTCCACCACGAAGTAATTCACGCAGAATCGCTTCTTTTATCGCGTCACTGGTGTGCTCTTGAACAAAGGTTTTGACTGCTAAACGACGTGCTGGCGGTGTGGCAATAATGGACAAATCACGCATACCGCTAAAAGCCATATTTAATGTGCGCGGGATGGGGGTTGCGGTCAGGGTCAGCATATCGACATCGGCACGCATGGCTTTAATACGTTCTTTATCACGCACTCCAAAACGATGTTCTTCATCGACAATCATCAAACCCAAGTTTTTAAACTGGATACTTTCCTGCAAAATTTTATGTGTTCCAATCACAATATCGACTTTACCGTCAGCCAAGTCTTCGGTAATTTTCAGATGGGTTTTATTGGAACCAAAACGAGAAAGCACTTCAATCCGAATCGGCCAATCAGCAAAACGGTCTTTAAAGGATTCATAATGCTGCTGTGCCAGCAAGGTCGTCGGAACCAAAACCGCCACCTGTTTATTGTTTTGTACTGCCAAGAATGCAGCCCGCATCGCCACTTCAGTCTTACCAAAACCGACATCACCACAAACCAGACGATCCATCGGTTTCGCCAGTTGCATATCATGCAGGGTCGCTTCAATCGCATTGGCTTGATCTAAGGTCTCTTCATAGGCAAAGCCACTGGCAAACTGCATATATGGACTTTGTTCAAGTTCAAAGCTAAAGCCGGGTTTCGCCTGTCGACGTGCCTGAATATGTAACAGCTCTGCAGCAACATCATGAATTTGTTCAAGGGCTTTACGTTTGGCTTTATTCCAGGCATCAGTGCCTAATTTATGTAATGGTGCTAAATCCGGATCACCACCACTATAACGGCTGATTAAATGTAAGTTGGTGACCGGAACATAGACCTTTGCTGCATCAGCATAATCCAGCTGTAAAAACTCATGATCTTGATCATCAATACTTAAAGTGACCAAACCCGCATAACGTCCCACACCATAATCAATATGCACCACAGGGGCACCAATACTCAGCTCGGTTAAACTGCGGATCAGGAATTCTTCTGAAACTTCCTGCTGGCGTTTACGACGGCGCTGGACGACCCGATGTTCATAGAGCTGATTTTCAGAAATCACTGTCAGGTGATCAGGAATTACTAAACCACGATCAAGTGGCGCACTGGTAATGGCGATGGCATGTAATGATTTTCTAAATTCTGCAAAATTTTCAACATTGGGAATATCACCCAAAGCAGGACGCAAAGCATCCTTTAAGGTTTCACGGCGCCCGGCACTTTCAGCCACCAACAGTACCGGATGATTTGCAGCATCAATATACTTTTTAACCGCTGAAAATGGTTTTTCCTGTTTTGGATCTACAGGTAAACGGGGTGGCAATTCAGTATTGAGATTAAGGACGCCTGTCTTTTCTACAAACTCTTCTGCTGAGGCAATAATTCTGGCGAAGTGATTCAGTTGTTCTAACACTTGATTCGGTTGCAGAAATATCTCTTCTGGCGACAGAATAGGATGATCAACATTATGGCGACGATCTTCATAGCGTCGAACCACATCTTTCCAAAAACTGGTTAAGTTCTCATCCAAATACTTATCTGTAATGACAATGCCATTCTTGGGTAAGTACGCCATTAGGGTACTTTGTGTTTGCATCGCTTCTTTACTAAAGAATAACGGGAAATAAAACTCCAGCCCCGGAGAAGCAATACCCTCTAAAACATCCTGATAAACTGGATTTTTCTTGGGATTGGCGCTAGGAAAACTTTCTGCATAACGATCACGGAAAGTCGAACGCCCTTCTTTGAGTGGAAATTCTTTGGCCGGTAATACTGAAAACTGTTGCAGATTTTGCGTGGTTCTTTGCGTTTCGGGATCAAAGAATTTTAAGCTCTCAATTTCATCATCAAATAAATCGATACGGATTGGTGAATTTTGCCCAGACGCGTAAATATCCATAATGCTGCCGCGTACCGCAAATTCGCCATGATCATAAACGGTATCAACCAGATGATAACCTGCTTGAATCAAGCGCAGTTTTTGTTGTTCCAGTTCAAATTTTTGACCCACTTTAATATCGAAATGTTCACCCAACACCCAAGAGGTTGGCGCAACCCGTTGTGCTAAAGTCGATGCAGAAAGCAACAATACGCCCTGCTTTGGCATATTTGATAAAATGGAAAGACGTTCAGATACGATATCCTGATGCGGCGATAAACGGTCGTAAGGTAAAATTTCCCAATCCGGGAAAATGGTCGGTTTTATCCCGTAAAATTCTAATTCACTTTCCAACTGACCCAAATGCTGATTATTTTTGGCAACAATAATGAACAATTGCTTATTTTGCGTGGCAATTTCTTTAAACAATAAAGCCGCAGATGAGCCTTGTAAATTACCGACCCAGCGTTTTTCGCCTGCTTTTAGTTGCTGCAGATTTAATTGGGAAATTTCTTGTTGGAACATGTATATAGCTTTTGGTCTAAATGACATGAGCTGTATCTTAACATGGGTTTTTTGTGGGTTGAGTTATTTTTATATGCACTCCGTTTTTCTCTCTACATCCTTTTAGATGTCACCTGCTCAGCCTGTGTTTTACAATTATTTTTCGCGTAAGAAATTGCGGTAATAGCCATTCAGCTTTTGAATAATTTGCTTTAACTGCAACAGGTTTTCTTCGGTATTACCTAAACGTGTGACAAAACGCTGATTGGCAATTTCAAGATCAATTTTTTCATTGATAATCATGGCAGTGAAATATAATGCTTTTAAATCGTCAAACTGGGTTAATTTTCGATTAGAAAAATATGACAGCCGTTCAGACAGTTCATTAACCACAACACCATCGACGATATAACCCTGCTCTTGATTGAATTGGATATTATTTTCTTCCAGGAACAGCTGTTCAGGAGAAGGTTTAGAACTTTTGAATAGTCCGGCAAGTTTATTCAGCATAAGTATTACAAATATTAAAAAACCTGCCTATTCTAACCCTGAGCGGCTTTATCTTCAGCACTATTTTCCATAAAAAAGGCAGCTGTTTAAACGGCTACCTTTTCACTATAACTAAAATTAAATTTTGCCTTAGCCGAATTAGCTTACTTGTGCCAACAATTCATGTTGTGCTGTCACTTCTGAAACCAGATTGCTAAAGGCAAAGATTTCATCTAGCTGTTCTTGGGTCAGTAATTCCTGTTCCAAGACAATCTGTTGAATGGTTTTATTTTCAGCAATACATTGCTTGCCAATTTCATCACATTTGGCATGACCCAAAATTGGATCGAGTAAAGTCACAATGCCGACACTACGCATCACAGCGTCATAACAAACCTGCTCATTGGCTTGAATGCCTTGAATACATTTATTATCCAAACTCGAAATGGCTTGAGTGAGTAATTCAATGGATTCATTAATGGAAATGGCAATCACCGGTTCCATCACATTTAACTGTAACTGTCCCGCTTCCGCAGCCATGGTAACGGTTAAATCATTACCAATTACTCTATAAGCAATCTGATTCACCACTTCAGGAATCACCGGATTAATTTTAGCAGGCATAATCGATGAGCCGGCTTGTAATTCAGGTAAGCGAATTTCACCCAAACCGGTACGTGGCCCCGAACTCAATAAGCGCAAGTCATTACAAATTTTTGAAAGCTTCACTGCAAGACGTTTAAGCGTACTGGATAAAATAATGAACACACCACAATCACTGGTGGCTTCCACATAGTCTTCCGCACCAATTAAATTCAATCCGGTAATTTTATTTAAAGATTGAATCGCTTCATGTGCATAGCCCGCGGGTGTATTTACCCCAGTACCAATGGCTGTTGCACCCAAATTCACTTCCAATAAAAGCTCGCGGGTGCGTTGAATCAGTCGTAGATCTTCCTTTAATAACGTTGCAAAAGCACGGAACTCTTGTCCCAAGGTCATCGGGACTGCATCTTGTAATTGGGTACGCCCCATTTTTAAAACAAACTGAAACTCTGCAACCTTTATATGCAGCGTATCAACTAATTTTTGAATCTGAAGCAATAAATCGTCCAGACTATAATATGTTGCCAAGCGCAAAGCAGTGGGATAGACATCATTGGTCGATTGCGATTTATTGACATGATCGTTCGGATGAATATGTTCATATTGGCCTTTTTTATAGCCTAGATGCTCCAAGGCAATATTGGCCAATACCTCATTGGTATTCATATTAATAGACGTACCCGCTCCCCCTTGATAAACATCTAAAGGAAAAGCATGACTCCATTTTTCCGGAGATTCGATTAATTCATTACACGCCCGCTGAATCACCTGACTGACTTGTTCAGAAATTTTGCTAAATTTTAAATTGGTCTGTGCCGAAGCTTTTTTGACTTGGGCCAAAGCACGAATAAAATGATGATGATTGCCGACTTTCTGATTAGAGATTTGAAAATTCTCTAAAGCACGTACAGTATGAATGCCATAATAACATGCTGCCGGAACTTCCTTTGCTCCCAACAAATCACGCTCTATTCTTGTATTATCGAGTTGAACCGTAGACACTTTAAATATACTCACATTTATGCACTAGAATTGTGCAATTGAAAAAAATATTAAACCTTTGCGCTATTTTGAATATTGTAAAAAGATATTTATTTGGCAATGCTCTATAATCAATTACAGCAGCTTTGTAGCTAGTGTAAGCACTTGTAACTACCTTGTCGCTTTCAATTTTCCTGATTAAAAAATTAAATTCAAAAATCTTTTAGCCGGATTTTCAATTCACACTAAGCCTGTATGGGATCCCTATAAATGACATTAATCACCAAAATTATAACTGATTAATTTTATTAACTTTTAATCAATTGTATCTAAAAATACATTCTGCTACACAACACGCTATTAAACCCCTTCGAAATGTAACAGAACGTAATTTCAATTTCATGTTTGAATCAGCGCCTTACTGAATATGTATAAAAATTCATCTTGGACAGATGTATCCATAAGGACAGAAGGATGAGCACATGAGTCAACTGAACCCGACATTAATCACATTTATTTTTTATATCATCGCCATGGTCGGTATAGGATTATATGCTTATAAGGCGACGACAGATTTTTCAGATTATATTCTCGGTGGACGGAGTCTAGGCAGTGTCGTTACCGCCCTGTCTGCAGGTGCATCAGATATGAGTGGATGGTTGCTGATGGGCTTACCTGGAGCCATTTATCTCTCTGGCTTATCTGAAGCGTGGATTGGCATTGGTCTGATTATCGGTGCATGGCTGAATTGGCTGCTGGTTGCAGGTCGCTTGCGCGTACATACCGAAGTTCAAAATAATGCCTTGACCCTGCCTGATTATTTCACCAGTCGTTTTGCTGACCGCAAACGTGTTTTACGTGTGATTTCAGCCCTGGTCATTCTGGTATTTTTCTCGATTTATTGTGCTTCCGGCATGGTTGCTGGCGCGCGATTGTTTGAAAGCATTTTTGGCTGGTCATATACCACTGCATTATGGATCAGTGCCATTGCCACCATTAGTTATGTGTGTGTTGGCGGATTTCTAGCGATTAGCTGGACCGATACCTTTCAGGCAGGCCTGATGATTTTTGCCTTAATTCTCACCCCGATCATGGCTTATATGGCCATCGGTGATCATAGTCAGCAGTTTGCAAGCGTGATTGAAACAGCCCGCCCACATGCCACTAATATGCTTTCAGGTTTAAGTACGGTTGCCATTTTATCCTCCCTGGCTTGGGGCTTAGGCTATTTTGGTCAACCACATATTCTGGTGCGTTTTATGGCGGCCGATTCGGTAAAAACCATTCCTGCGGCACGCCGTATTGGCATGAGCTGGATGATTTTATGCTTGGGCGGCGCAGTCGGTGCAGGTTTCATCGGGATTGCCTATTTCCAGCAGCATGCCGAACTGGCAAGTGTGGTCTCTCAAAACCCGGAAACCATCTTCATGGAACTGACCAAAATCCTGTTTAATCCGTGGATTGCCGGCATTATTTTGGCCGCGATTTTAGCTGCAGTAATGAGTACGCTCAGCTGTCAGCTTTTGGTCTGTTCAAGTACTTTGACTGAAGATTTGTACAAATCATTTCTACGCAAGAATGCTTCACAAAAGGAATTAGTCTGGGTAGGACGTTTTATGGTGTTAGCTATTGCTGTTCTTGCCATTGTGCTGGCAAGCAACCCAAGCAGCAAAGTACTGGGGCTGGTTGCCTATGCCTGGGCAGGTTTTGGCGCGGCATTTGGACCATTAATTATCTTGTCCTTGTTCTGGAAACGCATGACTTTAAACGGCGCCATCATGGGTATTCTGGTGGGTGCAAGTACGGTCATTCTGTGGAAAAATATGATGGCGGATACTGGATTATATGAAATTATTCCCGGTTTCATTCTGTCATTTGTCAGCATTGTCGTGGTGAGTTTACTGGAAAAAGCCCCCTCTCAGGACGTGATTCAGCGTTTTGAACAGGCAGATGAATTATATAAAAAAGAAATGGCCGAACTGCAAAATCAACCCCCTGCCAGCCGGAAAACTCCTTATAAAATTTGAATCATTGCAGTCTAGTTTGACATTTAAAAAGGGGCTTTATGCCCCTTTGTTTTATTTTTGCCCTTTGCTTTTTAGATATATCTTGGAGCTTTCTTTAATCACTTCCATTACCGGATAACTGCGTGTTTCTTTGATCCCAGGCAATTGCCAGAGCACCTGTCCTGAAATTCTGCGGAACTCCTCCATATTGGCACAGCGGATTTTTACCACAAAATCGAAACCACCACTGATCATATGGCATTCCACAATTTCAGGATATTGCATAATCGCATCGGAAAACTCTTCCAATACATTAGGCGTGGTTTTATCCAGTAAAATTTCCACAAAAACCACAAAACTGGCATTCAACATGTCAGGGTTGAGCTTCGCTTCATAGCCTAAAATAAAACCGTCTTTGGCTAATTTTTGCACCCGCGCCAGTGCTGCAGTGGCTGATAAATTGACAGCTTCAGCCAATTTGATATTCGAAATTCGTCCATCATTTTGCAGAATATCTAAAATTTTGATATCCGTCCTGTCCAAGGTAAAAATTGGGCTCGTCATCTGAATTATTCTCTAAAATGAATAAAAATTATAGTGAGTTATTCGGCATCCTTTCTGTAATCATAAATTATATAAGGTATTTGACTCAACAAAAAAATTGGCAGTCACAGGATGTTGGCATGAATATGATGGATACAGAAACCCGTTTCGATGAAGCAAAACCTCACTTTGAATATATTACTGAATTCAAAGAAAAGAATGATTATGAAGTTGAGGTTAATACTGCCTGGCGCCGTGCTGAACCCGAGTGTGTTGAAAACCTGCTTGAATATAGCCAGATTCCTGAACAACTGAGTCAGCGTATTTACGACCTGGCTTTTAACCTGGCTCACACATTGCGTGAACGTAAAAGCACGAATGGCAAAGCCGGGATCGTTCAGGGTTTATTACAAGAATTTTCATTGTCCTCTCAAGAAGGCATTGCCCTGATGTGTCTGGCTGAAGCCTTGCTGCGTATTCCGGACAGTGCCACCCGTGACTTATTGATTCGCGACAAAATTAATCAGGGCAACTGGAAAGAACATGTCGGACAAAGTAGCCTGATGTTTGTCAACGCCGCGGCTTGGGGTCTCATGCTGACAGGCAAACTGATGGAAACGCCAAAACAAAAGAGTCTATCCAGTGTACTGACCGGACTGTTAGCACGTAGTGGTTGCGGCATTATCCGTAAAGCGGTAGATGTAGCCATGCGGATGATGGGTGAACAGTTCGTTACTGGTGAAACCATTCAAGAAGCGCTAGAACATGCAGAACCGTTAGAAGACAAAGGTTTCCGTTATTCTTATGACATGCTCGGTGAAGCGGCACTCACAGAACATGATGCTGAACGTTATTACCAAGATTATAGCAATGCCATCCATGCCATCGGTCAAGCTTCACAAGACAAAGATGTTTATGACGGTCCTGGCATTTCGATCAAGCTGTCTGCCCTGCATCCGCGTTATCAGCGTGCACAAATCAGCCGCGTACATGACGAGCTGTATCCTAAAGTTCTGCAATTGGCGGAACTGGCGAAACACTACAATATTGGTTTAAACATTGATGCAGAAGAATCTGAACGTCTGGAAATTTCTTTAGAATTATTAGAACGTTTGTGTTTCGAGCCTAGTCTTGCCGACTGGAAAGGGATTGGCTTTGTGATTCAGGCCTATCAAAAACGTTGTTTCAATGTCGTTGATTACGTGGTGGATTTAGCAAAACGCAGTCAAAAACGTTTGATGATCCGTCTGGTTAAAGGTGCGTACTGGGATAGCGAAATCAAGAAATCCCAGATTGATGGCATGACCGACTATCCGGTATTTACCCGTAAAGTGCATACGGATTTATCTTATATTGCCTGTGCCAAAAAACTCCTGGCTGCCCCACAGCAGATTTATCCTCAGTTTGCGACGCACAATGCCCAAACCCTTGCCACGATTTACCATTTGGCCGATCCAAACCAATATTACAGCGGTCAATATGAATTCCAATGTCTGCATGGCATGGGCGAACCGCTGTATGAGCAGGTGGTGGGCGATAAAATGGATAACAAACTGGGGGTGCCGTGCCGTATTTACGCACCAGTTGGCAATCATGAAACGCTACTGGCTTATCTGGTCCGACGTTTACTGGAAAACGGCGCCAATACCTCTTTCGTGAATCGTATTGCAGACAAATCCTTAAAAATTGAAGATCTGATTGAAAATCCACATTCAGAAGTTTTGAAAAATGCCGCCAAAGAATCACAGCTTGGGCAAAAGCATCCGGCTATTCCCCTCGCACCCGATTTATACGGCGATACTCGTCCAAACTCTATGGGTCTAGACCTAGCCAATGATCACGAGTTAATGCGACTCAATCAAACTGCACAAGATTTCAGTCAGCAGCAATGGCAAGCTCAAGCGTTGGGTAAAAACCTCGGTAGCGAAGATAATCTAACTGATGAACATTCAAAACTCATCCCCATTTTAAATCCTGCAAATCACGCTGATGTCGTTGGCCATGTACAAGAAGCGAGTTTTGTACAAGTGAATCTGGCATTAGATCATGCCGTTAATGCCCAAGCTGAATGGAGCAATACCCCTAAAGACACCCGTGCCGCTTGTATTCAACATGCAGCAGACATTATGCAATCGCGTTTGCAGGAATTGATGATTCTATTATGTCGCGAAAGCGGTAAAACCTATGCCAATGCCATTGCAGAAGTTCGTGAAGCGATTGACTTCCTGCGTTATTATGCTGCGCAAATGATCGATCTGGATCAGAATGCATTGATTCAACCACTCGGTCCCGTGTTATGTATCAGCCCATGGAATTTCCCATTGGCTATTTTCACCGGACAGATTGCAGCGGCGCTGGTTGCCGGAAATACCGTACTTGCAAAACCGGCTGAGCAAACACCGCTGATTGCTGCGCAAGCCATCCAAATCTTATGGCAAGCCGGTATTCCTCAAGATGTACTGCAACTGCTTCCCGGACAAGGTGAAACCGTCGGTGCGCAATTAAGTGGAGATGCGCGTATTCAGGGGATCATGTTTACCGGTTCAACTGATGTAGCCAAAATTTTGCAAAAGACCCTTGCGCAGCGACTTAGCACTTCTGGTCAGCCGATTCCTTTGATCGCGGAAACGGGCGGTCAAAACGCCATGATTGTGGATTCATCCGCTTTGACTGAACAAGTAATTCTGGATGTGGTGAGTTCGGCTTATGACAGTGCCGGGCAACGTTGCTCTGCCTTACGTGTGCTCTGCGTTCAGGAAGATAATGCAGATAGCGTCATCAATATGCTGAAAGGCGCGATGCAACAACTGCGTGTTGGTAATCCGTTCCTGTTAATGACCGATATCGGCCCTGTGATTGATGTGGAAGCACAAAGCAATATTCAAAAGCATATTGACCAGATGCGCGGCAAAGGCCATCCCGTCCATCAATTGATGCTGAATGCAACACAGGATCCATCTTTAAACGAAGGTACTTTTATTCCACCGACTTTAATTGAATTACCAAATCTGGATGATTTGCAACGTGAAGTGTTTGGTCCGGTCCTGCATGTGATTCGCTATAAATACGGTCAATTAGAAAACTTGCTTGAACAGATCAATGCCAAAGGCTACGGACTCACCATGGGACTGCATACGCGTATTGATGAAACCATTCAAACCGTAATTGCACATGCCGAAGTCGGTAACTTATACATCAACCGTAATATTGTCGGTGCAGTGGTCGGCGTTCAGCCCTTTGGTGGTGAAGGATTATCCGGTACCGGCCCTAAAGCGGGCGGTCCAATTTACCTGTATCGTTTGATGCAGCACTGTTCAGCGAAAAAACTGGCCACTCCGTTTGCAACTCAATCAATAGAAACACAGCCAGCGCATCATCCTTTATATGAACTGTTTTATCGCTGGGCTGAGAGAAGCTTTCCTCAATATCATTTGAAGCCTTGCCCTGCTTTTTGCTCTAGCCATCATTATGAATTGCAAGGGCCGACCGGTGAAAGTAATCAATATGTGGTGTTGCCAAGAAAACGTGTGCTTTCTTTAGCGGACCAGGAACAGGATCAGATTCAGCAATGGGCTGCAATTTTTGCGGTCGGCAGCCAGCCTGTCGTTCTGGCTGAAAATACTTTTGTGCTCAAATATCTTTCTAAAATGCCAAAAGAAATTGCACAGCGTTTTGCCGTGATCCAGAACATTGAAAGCGATGATTTTGATGCAGTGCTACATCACGGCACCAAAGCCCAACTGCAAAAGTTGCAACATCAGATTGCTGCACGTTCAGGTGCGATTATTGGCATCACCCATTTGCAGCCGCTTGACTACGATATTCCATTAGAACGATTGGTGATTGAGCGCGCGATCAGTATCAATACCGCAGCCGCAGGAGGAAATGCCAGCCTGATGACCTTAAATTAAAAGCTCAACTTCAACTTAAATTTAAATAGCTTTAGCGCTGGACAACACATCCAGCTGTCGTTTCCTCTTTGCCAAGTCAACTTCTCCCTGGTCTGGTTGACTTGGTTTCTTTTTTATTCCGAAACCATTCAAGCGATCATGATTTTTGCCTTTTAATAAAAATCTGCCTTGATCATTCTCAACATCAAAAACAGCGCCTTTGGATTTGAGTTCAATGTGTATATTTCTACTGCTTATTGGGGAATAAGTTTAGTCATCTGATTCAAACTTTGTTACCATCCCTGTTTTCAATGTGTTTGTGATTTTTACTGCATATGACTTCAGCTTATCAGTTACAACTTGATGCCAAGATTGCACGTATTTCTGCTCAATTTGCCAAATTTAATCCCCCTTCTTTAGAAGTATTTCCGTCGCCTGAACAAAACTTCCGTATGCGCGCAGAATTCCGTATTTGGCATACTGACGACGATATGTTTTATGCGATGTTTGAACGCAGCGAAGATAACCAGAAACAAGTCATTCGCATTGACGAATTTCCAATTTCAGATAAAAGCATTAATCAACTGATGCCTGTTTTGCTGCAAGAACTGAAAAGCAATCCGGTATTGTCTAAACGCTTATTTGAAGTTCACTTTTTGGCAACTTTAAAAGGTGAAATGCTGGTGTCAATGATTTATCGTTGCCCGCTGGATGCCGAATGGGAAAGCTTAGCCAAACAATTGGCTGAAAAACTGAATATCAAATTGATTGGTCGTAGCCGCGGTCAAAAAATGGTATTAAGCGATGAATTTGTGGTTGAAGAATTACAAGTATTTGATCGTACTTACCAATACAAGCAAATCGAAAGCAGCTTTACCCAGCCGAATGCGCAAGTCTGCCAAAAGATGCTGGAATGGGCATGCAATGCTGCTGAACAGTCAGATAAAGACTTACTTGAATTGTACTGCGGTAATGGTAACTTTACCCTGCCGCTGTCTACCAAGTTCAATCGCGTACTGGCTACTGAACTGGCGAAATCCTCTGTTTATGCGGCGCAGTGGAATATTGAGCAAAACCAGATTGATAATATTCAGGTGGCACGTTTATCCGCTGAAGATTTCACACAAGCCTATAATGGTGAGCGTGAATTCCGCCGCTTGCAGGAAGCTGAGATTGATATCTCAAGCTACGATTTCGACACTGTGTTTGTTGATCCGCCGCGTGCGGGTATTGATGATGAAACTTTAAAACTGATTCAACGTTTTGAACGTATCATTTATATTTCATGTAATCCTGACACCCTAGAAGACAACTTGAAGACCTTATCAACCACGCATAAAGTGACTAAATTTGCGATGTTTGACCAGTTCCCGTATACCCACCATGTAGAATCAGGGGTGTTACTGGCAAAGATTTAAAACAATTTATTTCATTGTTAAGTTTGTAAGTGTTGTTGCCTAAATGAAGCTCCGATGAGCTTCATTTTATTTCATTGAGAATTAATCATTTATAAACAATTCTGAATAGTAAATCTCATAATATCGTTAAACTTGCTACCTATCATCGGAAAATTTAAAGTTCAAATGCTGCTTTTATCACTGACATAGGCTTGTATTATTTAGGAAATTGGATATATTTCGATCTATGTTAAGTTGCGTAAGAAGGCTCTATGAGTTTTTGGCAAAAGCTGTTTTCTGCTAATCAACAGCAAAACGAACACAAGAATCAAATCTCGTGTGTCGAAAATGATTGCTCTTGTAAATCGAATGAACAACTGATCCAAGCTTTAGCAAAAGCGACAGATGAAGATGTCATCATTGGAATTAAAAAGGTTCTAGCTTCGCGAGGTTATAGCCGTAAAGAGTTAAACGAATTACAGCATCTACCACTCCAATAGTAGAGTCTGACAAAAAGGCATTTAGTTCACTAAATGCCTTTTTTATTTGCCTGTCAAAACTGTTTATTTTTAGATTTTAATACTTAGAAACATACTTCTGTTCATTCATCCAGAAATCTCTATTCCTCTCTATTTAAAAGTGCTTTACTCATAGCTGAAGTATTTTAACAAATAAAATAAGCATGGCTTAAGAATAAAAATTAGTCTAATTAAAAGGAAAATATATGGAATGGTATTATCCTAGACTGGCAATATTATGCAGCCTTATATCAAATCATAGCCTGGCCGCAGCAATGGATCAATCAGGACAATCCTTGTTGCCTTTTCTCGAAGCCGGGCATTATTTTGAAGCCTCCATTACCGCTGCTGATCCTGAAGTGTCAGGGCACACTTTAGGTACACGTTCAGATCTGGTCAACTCAGGTGTTGATGACTATTCAACAGATAATATTAGCCAGAATTTCCAATACTATAGTGCTGCCCTTAAACTTCAATTAAAACCAGAGCTCTCTTTCGGTATCCTTTACGATCAGCCATTTGGCTCAGACCTTCAATATCCACTCAAAGACAATGGCAGTTTTTCTGATCCGGCTCTCAGCAAACAAGGTACACAGATCAATGTGGATACCCAAAATCTCAGTCTAATTTTAGGCTATCAACCCCTTAAAAATTTTAATCTTTATGCAGGACCCGCCTTTCAAACCATTAAAGGTCATGTTTCACTTCGCGGATTGGTTTATGAGGAATTTAATGGCTATAACGCTATTTTCAAGGAAGATGCTGCCATCGGCTGGCTGGCTGGTTTCGCTTACCAACGGCCTGACATTGCATTAAAAGCCGCATTGACTTATCACTCCAAAATTGATCATAAAATCAATGTCACCGAAAGTGTGTTAGGAACACCGCTGCTTTTGGTTGATGAAACTAAAACTAAAATTTCCACACCTCAGTCTGTCAACCTCGATTTTCAAACGGCGATTACCCTCAGTACTTTGCTTTACTCCAATCTTCGTTGGGTCAACTGGAAAGATTTTGTGATCCGTCCAACCCAATTCGGTGCATTATCCGAACTAACAACGACGACAATGAGTAGTGGAACTTATACCGGTGGATTCAATCTGGATGACTATAAAAAGAATCAGTGGAGTGCGACTGTCGGTGTCGCAAAAAAATGGAATCAGCAATGGTCTAGTGCTTTTGATATCGGTTGGGATTCCGGCACAGGCGATCCGGCATCAATCCTCAATCCAACCAAAGGCTATTGGGGAGTTGGTCTAGCAATGCAGTACAATCCCGAACCCAATTACTTTATTTCAGGCGAAGTTAAATACTTTTGGTTAGGAGATGTAACGACACAGGATGGAACCTATTATTTACCTCTTCCAGGCGTTTCAGAAACTTCAAAAGTGGGTGAATTCGATAACAATCATGCCATAGGCTATGGTTTAAAAATTGGATATCATTTTTAACTTATGAATGATCTCATTCAGTTAAAAGTGAAATATGGGTTTATACTTCGTTCTACGTGAAAATGTACAAAATAAAAGTCATGCTTAAAACTATTCCAAATTAATGGAGTCATAATAAAAGAGATAAAATAATAACGTATATAAACAGATAATTTTAAGACTCAACAGCTTAATCTTTTTGACAGTTCTGCTGATCAATATAAGCAATCATAGGACCAAGATTAAAATCCGAATCTGCACGTTTTAACTGTGGGATATATGCACTTGAAATTGAACCATCCAGGTACAACGCATTCTGTACGTTTAATTCTTGTTTGAAAAATTGTGCAAATTGATAAAAACTTACTGCCTTATCACTAATCACAAAATACAGGGTTTGATCTTTAATCCCCACCCCATTACGAGTTTTAAATGAGTCTGAATGCTCTAAAAATTGCGGGTTTATTTTTCCATTAATCACCAGCATTGGCCCAGATTGCGTTGCATAATCCGCATTAAACTTTAGCTTAACGTAGTCATCTGTGGTTGTAATCAGGCTTTTATTCTGATTCCAAGCCAACACACCATTTGGCTGAATATGAAAATTGCCGAAGCCTTGTTTTACCCTGTTTAATTTCTGCTTTTGTTGTGATGATTCTATGTATAAACCGACTGTAGAATAATCTGAGTGATACATTCCAGCATTCATTGCAAATAATAATTTTTCACAAGATTTTAATTGCTTCTGAACTGCGGCGAATGTATGCAGTGGTTGATGGGTCTTGGCATCATTTAGAAATAAACGTAAGTTTTGAGGCTGCGTGATCTTTACCACATCTACCTTAAAAGCCTCCTTTTGCCAATGTTCCGAGTAAACTTCCGCATAACTTACTGAGGCCAAATTTAAAATGAAAATTACGGCACATTTTAAGAAAAATAGATGCTTCATTTTTATCTTTCCCCAACGACTTAGACATAGGCTGAAAATTTTATACAGTGATGTAGTTTTTATAAAATAGTCATTAAGCTTAGTGAAATAGTCGATTCTTTCATAAAGAAGCAGTAAACTACATCAACAAAATACATGTGTAACTTTATTAATTAAGTTTGCGATGCGACAGCAGAAAATCCGATTTCCTTTAGGGACACATCTTATCGTTAAACACTTAGGCTATTCCCATCATGGCATATATGCAGGGCGTGGCCGGGTGATTCATTACTCGGGGTTTGCTCATTTATTCAAAAAACGCCCAATTGAGATCACCTCACTGGAAAAATTCAGTTTCGGCAAAACCATTATTGTTCAACACTACAACAATCCAAAATTTAGGGGTCGTAAAATCATACGCCGTATGCGTTCACGTATGAACGAGAACAACTATCATCTGATTATTAATAACTGTGAACATCTGTGCACTTGGGCAATTACAGGTGTTGAAAGTAGCCCACAAGTCATTCGCATGATGAACCGTCTGACTACGATTGGTTACATCAGTTCCATCATGAGTTATATGAACAGTATGTTGCTGACCATCACCACTACCTGTTTTGCTTTGGTGTTATACATCAAGAAAAAATTACGTGATAAAGCAAAAAAACGTCTGCCGCCCTCTTTATTATTAAAAGAACCTGAGCAGAAAAATCCTTAATTTTGAGTTCAGCCCATTGATAATTTTAAAGATAAAAAATCCAATTTGAATGGGGCGTGAAAAAGAATTGAAGAGATGTGCTGCTCAACTCGTGTTATTCAACCGTAAAATGTCTAAAAATAAGCATAATGATAATTTTAATTTTGCTCAGTTGATAAAATGCTTATCTTCAAAAAATTTCTCAAACCTTTTAATCAAATGGTGGAAGTCTATCATTGACCAAGTTCAGTTGCGCACCATACTCCAAGTAGGCTTTAGCACCATCTAAAAGCATGGTGAAATCATTGGTATGTTTAATGACAAAAGCAATTAACTCTGAACCCTCTAAAGGAATTTCGTAGTTACGGATTCGAAGATAGGTTTCGTTCTCGGATATTTTCTCAAAAATAAAATCTACCGTAGACTTTGGCTCACCCCACTTGATCTGGATTAATTGATTATTAATCAGCTGTTCCACAAAAACACTGATCGTCACCTCATATTTTTCCCAATACCAATCTACGTTTTTATTTTCCATTAAATGTCCCGTAGAGGAAGTAAACCAAAACTTGCTGGTGATTTCAGGATCGATAAAGGCATTGAATACCTCGGCAATCGGTTTGCGAATTAACATCTGGGTTTCTATAACGACGCTCATTTTTATTACCCTCAGCTTTTTCTTATAGTGATAGCATAATTGCTTTCTGATTGAATATTATCTTTATGCTAATAGATGTAGCCAATCAACAATTATAAATAAAATCACACAATAAAGATGATTTGCTCAAAACTAGTTTTATCCAACAAAAAAGCCCAACCGAAGTTGAGCTTTTTTTAAATTAAACCGCAAGTAAATTATTTACCTGGCTTAAAGCTATCTTTTAAGTCCAAAATACGGTTAAACACGGGTTTATCACTGGTGTGATCATATTGATCTGCCACGAAATAACCTTCACGTTCAAACTGAAAACGATCTTCAGGTTGAGCTTCTGCCAAAGCAGGTTCAATTATTGCTTGAAGTACAGTTAAAGATTCTGGGTTTAAGTTCGCAAGGAAATCATCATCTGCATCTGGAGCAGCTTCAGTAAACAAACGATCATAAACACGGACTTCAGCAGGCACACCTTTGGTTGCAGATACCCAATGAACCACGCCTTTCACTTTGCGACCTTCAGGGTTTTTACCTAAAGTTTCAGGGTCAATTGAACATTTCAGTTCAATTACTTCACCATTGGCATCTTTAATCACTTCGTCGCATTTAATCACATAAGCATGACGTAAACGCACTTCACCTTGTGGAATTAAACGTTTAAAGCCTTTCGGTGGTACTTCTTCAAAGTCTTTACGATCGATGTAAATTTCTTTAGATAAAGGAATAATACGATCGCCCATGTCTACGTTCGGGTGACGTGCATGGCTTAAGTCCATATCTTCAGGCAAGTTAGTCAACGTCACTTTCAGTGGATTTAACACTGCCATACCACGCGCAGCGGTATTTTCAAGTGATTGGCGAATACAGAACTCAAGCATTGCGACATCAACAATACCATCGGTTTTAGACACGCCAACGCGCTTACAAAATTCACGTAAACCTTCAGCAGTAAAACCACGACGGCGCATACCGACTACGGTTGGCATACGTGGGTCATCCCAACCATTGACATGATTGCCTTCAACCAATTTACGCAGTTTACGTTTAGAGGTAATGGTGTAATCGATATTCAAACGGCTTGATTCATACTGATGCGGAACAGCTGGCGATTTAACTTTCTCAACCACCCAGTCATAGAACGGACGGTGATCCTGGAATTCCAGAGTACACAGTGAGTGCGTAATACCTTCAATCGCATCTGATAATGGATGCGCATAGTCGTACATTGGGTACATTTTCCATTTATCACCGGTCTGGTGATGTTCGGAATGCAGTACACGGTACAAAATAGGATCACGCATATGCACGTTTGGAGATGCCATATCAATTTTGGCACGCAGTACCGCTTGCCCTTCGCCAAGCTCACCATTACGCATTTGTTCAAAACGCGCCAGATTTTCTCCTACTGAAGCATCACGATAAGGAGAGTTTTTACCCGGTTCTACGAAATTACCGCGGTTTAACTTAATTTCTTCAGGCGTTTGCAAATCGACATAAGCATCGCCTTGTTCAATCAGTTGTACTGCCCATGTGTACAGTTGATCAAAATAGCTAGATGCATAGCGAGGTTCACCATTCCAGTTAAAACCTAACCATTTTACGTCATTGGCAATACCATCTACATATTCTTGTTCTTCTGCATCTGGATTGGTATCGTCAAAACGCAGGTTACATACGCCATCAAATTCTTGGGCAATACCAAAATTCAGACAAATGGCTTTTACGTGGCCAATATGCAAATAACCATTTGGTTCTGGCGGGAAACGTGTCACCACTTGTTGTGTACGGTCTGCTGCTAGATCATCAGTAATCACTTGGCGTACAAAGTCTAAGCCAGGCTGTTGTTCTTGCTGCGCAGCATCGACAGATTGATTTTGAGTTGTCGGGTTATTTGGCAGGGATGAAACAACATCATTCGGCTTCATAGTTGATAAATCACTTCTATAAGATAAAATAGGATAATTAAAACGCTTTTCTCAGTTTTTAACAAAGAAAATAACGTTTTTGCTTGCCTTGTAGTTTACAGTTTGCTTATGCTTCTCTCAACCAAAAACCCATGGCTTTTTTTGTCCATGATTAGGAGATTATAGAATGAGTTTTCCTCAAGTCGAATTAAACACCAATAAAGGACGTATTGTTCTTGAATTAAACTCTGAAAAAGCACCTAAGACTGTTGCTAATTTTTTAGAATATGTTCGCGACGGTTTTTATGATGGCGTGATTTTTCACCGTGTAATTGAAAACTTCATGATCCAGGGCGGCGGCATGGATGAAAACTTCAAAGAAAAAGCAACTCGCGATTCTATTGAAAATGAAGCTGACAATGGTTTAAGCAATGACGAAGGTACGATAGCTATGGCGCGTACTCAAGCGCCTCATTCTGCTTCTGCTCAGTTCTTCATTAACGTGAAAAACAACTCTTTCCTTAACCACTCTGGTAAAACAGCGCAAGGTTGGGGTTATGCAGTATTTGGTAAAGTCGTTGAAGGCATGGATGTTGTTGACGCAATTAAAGGCGTTCGTACAGGTAACCGTGGTTATCACGCTGACGTTCCTCTAGAAAATGTTGTAATCGAATCTGCTAAAATTATTTCTGAGTAATTTTAAATCCTCCCTGAGTAGCACTGCTACGTAAGTCCTTTATTAAAGGAGGGAATAACCTCTTTTAAAATTAGGTTCTCCTCCCTTTCGTAAAGGGAGGTTGGGAGGGATTCTATAAAAAGGAAAATAAGTGACCTATCTGTTTATCGCTGATTTACATTTGTCACCTGAACACCCTCGACTCGTTCGGGGGTTTTTGGATTTATTGGCACACTATAAAAATAAAGATACCCAGCTTTATATCTTGGGTGACTGGTTTAATGCATGGATTGGTGATGACTACTCTGCTCCATGGCTAGATGAAATTGTCAGCGCTCTGCAAGAATTTACCCAAGCCGGTAATCAGGTTTACTTTCAAGTCGGTAACCGTGACTTTGCACTCGGTCAACGCTTTTTAAAGCAGTTTAATGGTTCCATATTGCCTGAGATGGATAGCTTAAAGATTGGTAACATGCAAATTCGTCTTGAACATGGCGACCTGCTTTGCACCGATGATGTGTCCTACCAGAAATTCCGTAAAATTATTCGTAACCCGTTCCTTTTAGGTTTTCTTAAAAGTATGCCATTAAGTTTTCGTCAAAAATTGGCCAATGGTTTCCGTAAAAAAAGTGCAGAAACCAAGCAAGTAAAATCTTATAAGATTATGGATGTGAATCAACAAGCAGTTGAACAAGCATTGCAATCAGTGGATTTACTGATTCATGGACATACCCACCGCCCTAATATCCATAATGAAAATGGTAAATCACGTATTGTTTTAGGCGACTGGCGTGAACATGAAGCACAAATTTTAGAAATCGATCCCGAACAGGTTCATCAAACATTAGAATTAAAAACTTGGACTTATTAATTTTAGCTACTCCAGCCATTTTGATCGAATAAAAGCGGATTCATTTACAGCGCATTAAGAGCATCACAATTGTTGTTTATTTATACTGAATATAATCAACTGATCCAATCGTTTCTTGATTTGTGAAACAATTCAAACATAATCAGCGTATATTATTTCATTCAATTTTAGAGATCTCCATGTCTGATTTTAACAATATCACCGTGACCCATCATGACGACGGCAAAGTTTCACTTTTAATCGATGGAAAGCCTGTTTCCGAGCGTTACGGTGTGCAATTTGAAAGTAATATTGTGGATGAATTAAAAGCACTGGAAGATGGTAAAGCACTTAAATTATTTGACCAGTTTATCTTCTCACATGCCGATTTAAATTTTGAACATGCTTATAGTTATGTGACTTGCATGGTTAAAGCTGATTCTAATTACAAAGTAGTGTGTAACTTTGTTTATAAAATTACTGCTGCCGACCAACCCCCTATGGAACACGTGATTACCAAGCAAGGTCAGCCCATGACCAGCGAAGATATCCGTGAATTTATTGACAAGCATGTTGCAATGTCATTGAACGAATATACCGATTTAAAATACGCCTATTAATAAAAAAGCCCCTGCTTGATGAAAAGTAGGGGCTTTTTGTCAGTTTAAAGAATTATTCCACACGATTTAAAATTAATATCCATCCGAAACACGAGGGATATCTGCCCCAGTTTTATATTTGGCTAATAATTCACGCAGTGACTGCATTAATACACTGGTGTCTACGCCGACTGCCACAAACTCGGTTCCGAGTTCTAAATATTGCTGTGTGGCTTCATGCTGTGTCGATAAAATTCCTGCTGCCTTACCCGCTGCACGAATACGCTGAATCGCATCCACCACAGCTTTTTGCACTTCAGGATGGTTTGGATTGCCCTGATAAACCATGGTGGCAGACAAATCGACAGCACCAATAAAGACCCCATCAATGCCATCAACTTTTAAAATCTCATCCAGGTTCTCTAAGCCTGTGACTGATTCAATCTGAATCAGTAAACAAATATTTTCATGCGCTGTTTGATAATAATCCGGAATACTGTTCCAACGTGTTGCACGTGCCAGAGCCGCACCTACGCCACGGATGCCTTCAGGTGGATAACGCACTGCTTTGACCATGAGTTCTGCTTGTTCTACTGTTTCCACCATCGGAATCAATAAGGTTTGTGCACCAATATCCAACAATTGTTTAATCAGTTGCACACTGCCAATCGGTGGTCGTACTACGGCTTGTGAAGGATATGCTGCAATACTTTGCAGTTGCGAAAGCGTGGTTCTTAAATCACTGGGTGCATGTTCACCATCAATCAGCAACCAGTCGTATCCGGCATTGGCTGCAATTTCTGTAGCGTAGGCATCTGCCAGACCGACCCACAACCCAATTTGCTGTTGGGTTTTTAGTTTTCTTTTAAAGTGATTGCTAAAGTCCATACGCCTGCTCTCGGAATGGTCATACATTTTACTTAATATTGATTAAACGCCATTTTTCTAAAAGTACCAATATCGAAAACGTATTTCTTGATCTAATAAAACGCTTAATTTATTAAAAGATCCAAATAGTTTGTTTTATGAAATCATGGATGACATTGGAAATATGCTCTAAACAAGATACCAATACTGCCTTATATAAAGTGTAATAAATTGAGTGAAGAATGCTATTTACTATGAATACTTTTTTATCATGCCAAAGTCTAAAGTGAGATCCATGTGTTATAAACCATTTGGATAGCGCTTCAGGTAAAATATCAGACATAATTTATAAGTGGAGTAATCATTCATGGATCTTTTAAACGTCTCGAAAACCCGTTATACCACCAAAGCCTATGATCCTATTCGAAAAATCCCCAAGGAACAGGTTGCACGTTTATTAGAAATCTTACGTTTGACTCCATCTTCTATCAACATTCAACCTTGGCATTTTTTTATTACTGATAATCAAGCGGCTAAAGAACGGATCGCCAAAGCATTGGTTGGGAAATATGCCTATAACGCACCTAAAGTTCTAGATTCGTCGCATACCATTTTGTTCTGTACTAAAGCCGATATCAGCGAACAGCATTTAGATAACTTGCTCACTCAAGATGACATCAGTGGTCGTTTTAAAGATGAAAAAGCCAAACAAGGACAAAAAGACAGCCGCTCCGGTTATGTCGATTATTATCGCAATGAAAAAGGTGATATTCAGCGCTGGGCGGAAAATCAAACCTTTATCGCTTTAGGTCAAATTCTATTAGCTGCTGGAATTGAAGGCATTGATGCAACGCCTATTGGTGGATTTGATGAACAAATTATCAATGATGAATTGCAGTTAACAGAAAAAGGTTTGATCCCTTCGGTATTACTGACACTCGGTTATCGTAGTGAAAATGATTTCAATGCCAAACTGCCAAAATCCCGTCTAGACAAAGAACAGATTTTCACTCAGCTTTAATTAACGATTCATTACAATAAAAGGGGGGTATAACCCCCTTTCATGTCATTTCAGGTCTTATTCTTGCAACAATATTGAGGTATATTTGCGCAAAAATAAAAGGTGGTTCACATCATGATTGCTGCTACAACTAAAATGCCGATGAAATTTGAATGCACACACTGCAATAAAATTTATATGTATCAATATTCCACCAATGCGATTTCTTTTTATCCCACCTGTCCAGACTGCAAGCAGGCTGGCTTACTGTTAGGTACAGCCGACACCATAGACATCGTGAAACATCCGAAAACTTTTGCAAAAACACTATTCAAGCAGATATCGCATAAGCTAGGCAAATCACACTAGCCAAACCTAAAACCAAACCTACAGCGGTAGCGGGTTTTAATTTTTCTTTAAAGATAATTAAGCCACTTAATGCACCAAATAGCACCACAAGAATATTCATACCTGCAAACACAATTGCAGGTGTGTCTTTCAATAAAATATGTGCTTTGACATACAGTGCAATATTGGCAAAATTCAGTACACCCAAACCTAGTCCGGCCAAAATGTTCTTTTTGCTACCCATGGTTTTCGTTGTAATCGCAATATAAGCCAATGACAATACAAAGGCACAAATGAACATTAAGTTTAGGGCGACGGCAAACTGTACGCCTAATCCGGTGGTGTACTTGAGCAATACATCAATTAAGGCGTATCCAGACCAGACCAATGCTAGATATAACATCGCCTGCTTTGAAGATGGCTGCCCTGTTTCAGTTTTTTGATGTGAAAATAAAATACTCAGTACTGCTGCAATACCCAAAGCAATACCCATGCTTTTTAAGCTGTTGAACTGTTCATGAAAAATAAAAAATGCGGCTAACAAAGACAACACAACGGATAAACGTTGGGCAATTTCAGTTTTAATAATGCCGGCATATTGCAATGATTTGGCTAAACATAAAAAAATACTCGGCAGCAAAATGCCTAAGGCAACAATTAACCACCACGGCGTATTGAGCATGGAAATATGCTGCAGATCTGGCTTAAACCATAAAAAACACAACAAACTGGCTGAAGCGTAGTTCCAGACAATCATTTGGAGTGCATCAAAACCTTTGCCTTTAGCGAGCTTTAAAAGAATTGAGATGACGACACTACAGCAAGCCGCAGCAAATATAAGTTCCATCTTTTGCCTTATTTTCCTTATATATAATGATTTAGGGTTAGATATAAAAAAGCCCACAAACAATGTGGGCTTTTGATTATAGATAATCTTTAATGATTATTTATAACGATTCACCATTTTCTCTAAAGAAATTGGACGAATCTTGTCTGCATGACCCGCAGTACCAAATGCTGTGTAACGATCTACACAGATTTGTTTCATTGCATCGACAGTCGCAGAGAAGAATTTACGTGGATCGAATTCGCTTGGTTTTTCCGCCATCATACGACGCATCGCACCAGTAGAAGCCAAACGCAAGTCAGTGTCGATATTGATTTTACGAACACCGTGTTTGATTGCTTCAACCAATTGCTCAACCGGTACACCATAAGTTTCTTTGATGTCACCGCCGAATTCATTGATCACAGCCAACCATTCTTGTGGCACAGAGCTTGAGCCGTGCATTACAAGATGGGTATTTGGCAATGCCGCGTGAATTTCTTTAATGCGGTCAATCGCTAAAATATCACCTGTAGGTGGACGTGTGAATTTGTACGCACCGTGTGAAGTACCGACTGCAATTGCCAAAGCATCTACATTGGTATCTGCAACGAATTGAGTCGCTTCTTCAACAGAAGTTAAAAGCTGAGAATGGTCAAGAACGCCTTCAGCGCCTACGCCATCTTCTTCACCCGCCATACCGGTTTCAAGGCTACCCAGGCAACCAATTTCACCTTCAACTGAAACACCACAAGCATGCGCCATTTGAACAGTACGACGTGTTACATCGACATTGTATTCATAACTTGTCGGCGTTTTACCGTCCGCACCTAATGAACCGTCCATCATTACCGATGAAAAGCCCAACTGGATCGAGCGTTGGCATACATCAGGGTCAGTACCATGATCTTGATGCATAACCACTGGAATATGTGGCCACTCTTCAATTGCTGCCAAAATTAAATGACGTAAGAACGGAGCGCCTGCATATTTACGAGCACCCGCAGATGCCTGAACAATAACAGGTGAATTCGTTTCGTCTGCGGCTAACATAATTGCGCGCATTTGTTCTAAGTTGTTTACGTTAAACGCTGGTACGCCGTAGTTGTGTTCGCCGGCGTGATCCAAGAGCTGGCGCAATGAGATAAGTGCCATAATGTCCTCCCAGTTGATGCCCCATATTCTACATGCTGATTGCTTTCAATTCAGTAATAAAAAACACTATTTCAAAAAAAATCCCTGCTTATGCAGGGACTTTTAAATAAAACACGACAAACTTAAGGTGCAGTCGCTTCAGAAGCTGCAGGAGTTGCTTCATCTGCATTCGCATTGGCTATTTCCGCAGGTACATCTGTATTTTTTTCATCCAGAACAGGTTTATCAAGTGAGTCGATTGCCGCTTGTTGCTCTGGCGTAACTTTTTCTTCTACGGCTGCTGTTGCAGCTGCGTCATTTTTTGGAGCTTCATCTTTCTTGGCACAAGCAGTTAAAGCTAAAGGTGCAATAAGGAGTGCTGCAAGTGTTAATTTCAAGTTCATCAGATTTTCCTAGGACAGGAGATTTAATGAACGTAATTTTATTGCAGATATATTTCATTTTGATGACTAAAATATGTATCCCGAAATGACAAAAGGCTGACTGTAGTCAACCTTTTGTCATTTTTACTTTATGGCTTTATCTGATTTAGAACTTCAGATCTAAAGATTAAGCACGTTCAAGTAGTACCGCAACTGCAGGAAGGGTTTTGCCTTCTACAAATTCAAGGAAAGCACCACCACCGGTAGAGATATAACCAATTTTGTCAGCCACTTCATATTTGTCGATTGCAGCTAAAGTATCACCACCACCTGCAATCGAGAAGCCTTCAGATTCAGCGATTGCTAAAGACAATTCTTTGGTGCCTTCACCGAACTGATCCACTTCAAATACACCCACTGGACCATTCCAAAGAATGGTTTTTGAAGTTTTGATAATTTCAGCGAATGCTTTTGCAGTTTCTGGACCAACGTCTAAAATCATGTCGTTGTCACTGACATCAGCAACATTTTTAACCACTGCTTTTGCTTTAGCCAATGAACCCAAGAAATCTGCAAAGTCGATTTCAGCTGCATCTGCAACCACAACGTCTGTTGGAAGGGGAACTGATACTTTTGCAGCAATAGCTTTGGCTGTGTCGATCAAATCATTTTCACACAATGATTTACCCACATTGTAGCCAGCAGCAGCCAGGAATGTATTGGCAATACCACCACCTACGATGATTTGATCACAAATATCAGAAAGTGAAGTTAACACGTCCAGTTTCGTTGAAACTTTAGAACCTGCAACAATCGCAACCATTGGTTTTTCAGGAGTTTTAAGTGCACGACCTAAAGCATCCAGTTCAGCTGCAAGTAACGGCCCTGCTGCTGCAACAGCGGCAAAACGCGCTACGCCTTCAGTTGATGCTTCTGCACGGTGCGCAGTACCAAATGCATCCATCACGAACACATCGCAAAGTGCTGCATATTTTTGTGCAAGTTCAGGATTGTTTTTCTTTTCACCCGGGTTGAAACGCACGTTTTCAAGCAATACCACCTGACCTGCGGCAACTTCAACAGCATCTAAGTAGTCCGTCAATAATTTAACGTCTTGACCCAAAGCTTGAGTCAAATAAGCAGCAACAGGAGCTAAAGACTGTTCTGGTTTAGGTTCACCTTCAACGGGACGACCTAGGTGAGAACAAACCATTACCGCAGCGCCTTTTTCTACCGCTGCTTTAATTGTAGGAAGCGCCGCGCGTAAACGTGCATCGCTTGTGATTTCACCATTTTTTACAGGTACGTTCAAATCTTCACGAATAAGAACGCGTTTACCTGTTAAATCGAGGTCAGTCATACGCTGAAAATTCATGTATAGCTCTCTTTATAGATATAAAAACCGCCCGATTTTAAATGATTATGTAGAAAAAGGTTAGCTTCTTTTGCATAAAAGCTGTCGAAAGGCAAAGTTTTGATTATCATAGTCAAAAGCCACTCCATGATTTAGAGCTTATGTCTATTCACCCAGATCCAAATATCAATCGTTTAAATGTTTTAGGCGAACCTATGGCTAGCTGTTGCTATGCTCCTATTACCGGATATTTTCGTAACGGCTTTTGTCATACTGCGACAACAGATCTAGGTCAGCATACAATGTGTGCACAAATGACCGCTGAGTTTCTTAATTTTTCGCAAAAAGTAGGTAATGACTTGATCACACCGTTACCAGAAGTCGATTTCCCAGGTTTAGAGCCCGGTGATTTTTGGTGTATTTGTGTGACCCGTTGGGTTGAAGCATACCAAGCTGGTATCGCCCCTCCTATTAAAATTCAAGCTTGCCATCAAGCTGTGCTCTCCTATGTTCCGCTTGATGTGCTTATGGAATATGCAGTGTGATGAGTACTCCCCTAATTATTTTGGCTTCAAGCAGCCAAACCCGTAAAGACCTGATGAACCGCCTGCGCATCGATTATCAAAGCATTGTGCCTGATATTGATGAATCTCCGCGTGGTGAAAATCATGCGGATCATTTGGCCAAAAGACTGGCTTTTGAAAAAGCCAAAGCCATTTCAGAACAATATCCAGAAGCGATTGTGATTGGATCGGACCAGGTCGCTTGGCGTGAAGGTGCACCGGATATTTTTATTGGCAAACCACTCACTGTTGAAAAAGCAGTGAAACAGTTACAAGCCAATTCCGATAAAATTGTCTATTTCAGTACTGCACTCAGTGTTCAACAGCAGTCAACTGGCTTTGAACAAACGCTGGTTGAACACTACAAGGTCAAATTTCGCAAACTCAGTCTTGCTGAAATTGAGCGTTATATTGAAGTAGAACAACCTTTAATGTGTGCCGGCAGTTTCAAATGTGAAAGTTTGGGTATTAGCCTGTTTGAGCAAATGAATGGGCAAGACCAAACCACGCTAATGGGTATGCCGATGATTCAGCTGTGCCATATCCTGCGTCAATTGAATATTTTAGTTCCTTAATTTTAGGCTGTATGTATGTCTCAACCTTTAGATGTATTAGGCGGAATTACCGCTGAACAATTTCTTGCCGAATATTGGCAAAAAAAACCGTTACTTGTACGTAATGCGCTTCCTGAAATTGCAAACCTGTTAGAACCTAACGATGTGATGGAACTGGCACTGGATGAAAATGTCAGTGCCCGTTTAATCAAACAAAAAGATAAAGATCCAAACCAATGGTCTGTGAAATCATCGCCTTTAACCAAAGCTGATTTCCAGAAGATGCCAAAGCTTTGGACTTTGCTCGTACAAGCTGTGGATCATTACTCTTTTGACCTTGCTGAACTTTGGAAAAAATTCCCTTTTATTCCGCAGTGGCGTCGTGACGACATCATGGTGTCATATGCCCCAAAAGGCGGCTCAGTCGGTAAACATTTCGATTTTTACGATGTGTTTTTAGTACAGGGACATGGACACCGTCGCTGGCAGTTAGGTCAAATGTGCAATGCTGAAAGCGAATTTGTTGCAGGTCAACCATTAAAATTACTGCCCGAGATGGAGGTCAATTTTGATGAAATTTTAGCACCAGGTGACTTACTCTATGTGCCGCCAGGTTTATCGCACTACGGTGTAGCAGAAGATGACTGTCTGACCTACTCGTTTGGTTTCCGTATGCCAAATGTGGCGGAAATGATGGATCGCGTCAGTGATAAATTTGCTGCCGACCAGTTGCTTAAAAATCCACTGACCGACATTATTCGCGACAAAATCAGCCCGATTGGTCAAATCAGTCAGGCTGAACTTGAGTATTTAAAAGCAGAACTTTTAGCACAATTGCAAAATCCAACCGTGCTTGAAGATGCACTCATGAGCCTGATGTCGGAACCGAAATATCCTGAAAACATTCCAGAGGCAGAAGCTATTGGTACAGGTGATTTAGAAGAAGCGTTGGATCAAGGTTATTCACTCATTCTTGAGCCGGCATCACGTCTACTTTATACCGAAGACGAAGATGAGTTGCTGTTTTGGGCCAATGGTGAAGGCATTTGTATTTCTGAAGCCTTTGCACCGATTTTAAAACAATTGGCTGATGGCAGTTCAGTATTACTCGATGAAAATCTTTATGATCCAGATATGCTGGAAGACATCGTGAACTTGTTAAATGAATCGATTCTGATGTTATTACCTGCTACAGAGCAAGAATAAATCAGGCAAAAAGGGGAAATTAGATTTCCCCTTTTTTATATTCTAGAAGCATTAAAATTTATTTTTTAGAAAAATCAAAAGCAAAATAACTTACAAATTTTAGTTTTTTCCCAACTCGATAATATGAAGTCGCTAAATAAAGATCTGTATCTATTTGCACCATTTCATCATGATAGCGTCTGACCCAATTTGGATTAGCAGATAAATCATGATTGATAATCAGAACATCTTGATCACTAAATAGTGATTTTCCGATATGGGCATTAAATTGATATCTTTGGGTTTCAATTTGACCGATCCCTAATCGGTTCAGTCCTGTTAATTCTTCTGTAGAGGAAAGATTAAATACTTTACCTCGCCAAAGATTTAAACGCTGAAACCAGACGGGTTTAATCACCCTACCTTTTGCACTGCCATTTAAAGATTTAATCTTCGGACAGGTTCCTATTTTAAAAAGTTGATTCAAATCTTTTATCTTTAAAGTCTTTAAATCCTCGAGTTGCTGAATATTATGTAATTTTAAATTATCATTCATTACGCCTCCCCTTATCTTGTTACCAAAATTTATTTTTAATAATTATCTTTTTTAGATAGAGCAATGAACGCCCATATTTTAAAGGCTATAATTAACCTTATCTTCCAGTGACAACTTCTTTATTACAAGCTTAGTTTCAGCTGCGTAAATAAAATCATTTAAGCTGAACAATGGCTTGAATTATCGTACAACCCTCTTCAGAAGATAAGATAAGTTCCGAACCTATACGTTCTAAGCGCATTTTCATACTGCGCATGCCAATACTTAATCCCTGTTGTGCCACACAATCCTTATCAAAACCCACGCCATCATCCTGTATGGTCAAAATTAATTGATTTTCTACAAGATAAGTCATCGACACTTTCACATTTTTTGCCTGACTGTGTTTAATCACATTGGTTAAACTTTCTTCCAACACACGAATCAAGGTCAAACACTGAAGCGCGGTGGGTATCGCCTGCCACTCACCAGGAAAAGTCCATTTAGAATGAATATCTAACTCATCCATCAGCTGACTAAAACGGTGTCTGACCGGTGCAACCCACATGACTGGACTGACGGGAATTTTATTATCAGCCGATGAACCATTATCAATAATTTGCCTTAAATCATCTCTTAATAATTTGAGCATCGATAAAAATTGCTGATTGGGAATATTATGTACACTTTGATCCACTAAAATCATGGAGCGAACCAATGATGCGCCCAAACCGTCATGTAAATCATGAGATAGATGTATTCTTTCTTGCAACTTTACATTCTCAAGTTCCAATTGATGTTTTTCATTCAAACTTGAACTTAAATTTTCTTCCGCCTGTTTAACTTTGACTTTTAATTCGGTATTAAATGTTTCTATTTTTTTTATGTTGCGTGTCAATCTCGCACCCAATATGATCACCACAAAGAAACTAATAATCGGTGAGGTATAGGGTGATAATGGTTGTACATCAGAAGATGATTTCGATAATAACAATAGCGTATCAAAGATAGCAAAGCTGACAATTCCAGTTAAACAAATGGCTAAAAAAATATAATCTGATCGCCTAGATTGAATGGCGTAATAGCTGATATAAATATAGGTGATAAAAAATATGCCTACATAGATTAAAAATATCAGTGGAAAGACAAAATAAATAGATTGCTGTGGGGTGAAAAAAATACCAGTAATGGCAAGTCCAGTGGCAAAATACATCGAAGCTTCGATTTTAGCTAAATGCGTTCGGATAAATCTGAGTAAATAAATACAAAAACTAATTATATACAGGACAAAAAAAGCCAAATTTGCTTGGGTTGCCATTAAGCTTGTTGGGTATGGAAATGTTTCTGTAGTCAGTAGATTGGAAATAAATAGCACCCACAATAATGAACTTAATGCGAACCATCCAAAAGTGGTTTCTTTAGGTCTTAATAACCAGATAACAAAACAGATCACCCCAAAAGTGATCGATAAAATGATATTGATTTGAAATAATGTTCTGCGGTTCCAAATTTTGCTTTGATGGATCTCATCATTACTTTGCACATTATTAAAGGAAATCGTACCAAGCCCTGGAGATTGAAAAGCAAAACCATTCACATAAATCAAAATTTCATTTTCATCAGATTTTAATCCCGATATCGGTAAGATCCAATAACGTGGCATATTCCAACTTTTAGACAAAGGTTCCTGTAAATGCCGATCCCGCCACAGCAAATCACCATTTAAAAAAACTGCCCCTGCAGAATTAATATAATCAATTGAAAAAGCAATTGGCTCTACTAACTTCGCATTATTTTGACATGACCAGTTCCATTCAATCTTATACCAGGCACCCCCATTATAATTTTTCCAGTGATTGGTCCATTTATCTGGCAATTGCACCAACTGCCAGCCCTGCTTGGGTAAAACTGTCTGTGACGGCGTTTTAACAGCATAGACAGAATTGATATGCACTGAACATTGTTCATTAATCCTTTCTGTTATTTCTGCATAACTGATTCGGCTGAATACACTCAGCAAAGATATGCAAAAGAAATACAGGATGGAATGGTTCATAAAATCCCTAAGGATCGTGCTGCACTGACTGCTTTGGTTCTTTTCGTCACCGCCAATTTTCGGTAAATATGCTTAATGTGACTTTCCACCGTATATTTAGAGACAAATAACTGTTCCGCTATTTCTTTGTTACTCATCCCTTGGGCAACCAAGTCTAAAATTTCTGTTTCACGATGGGTCAAAAGTGCCACTTCCGACTCTAAGGATTTATCATCATTTGAGCCTGTAATCACTGAAGCTGAAATCTGCTTTAAAATTTCCTGTGCAATAAAAGGATCAATCGGTGCTCCACCACGCAAAATACTGCGAATCGCCAGCCGCACTTCCGCATCATCGCGTTCTTTTAGAACATAGCCTGTCGCACCGGCTTTGATGGCTGAAAATAGACTTGCTTGCGTACTCCATGCCGAAATCACCAGAATTAAAGCACTGCTATCTTGGGCACGCAGCTTTTCTATCAGTTCCACCCCATTTCCATCAGGAAGTCCGAGATCGACCAATGCCAAGGAAATCGGTTGTTGTTCTATTTGCAGGAAGGCTTCTTTTAGATTCTTGGCAAAAATGAGCACATCATTGTCATAGCCCATTCCGTTCAATATATGTCTTAATCGTTCTTGAATGAGATCTTCATCTTCAACAATTAAAACTGGTACAGGTAAAATCGTTTCTAATCCAGACACACACTACCCCTTTCTTTTATTGACCCAATCTAACGGGAAAACAATTAAAAAAATATCCCCAAAACCAAGTAATTTGATGACTTTTATACTAATAATTAAAATTCTAGTTTGGTATTTTGAGCGTTATCCTCTCAATTTAACACCATAAAATAAAAACACTGACGATTCAATCCATGATTAATGCATGATCAATAAATTAAATCATCTCAATAAAATTCAGTGTATAGCACTATCGGAGTTTAAAGAAAATTGGTTGATTGAAATAAAAATAAACAGCTGATCTAGCTGTTTATTTTTTGCTGTTGTAATCATTCAGCTATATTGTTTTTTTAAATATTTCACAATCTCAGCTGACTCAAACATTTTCACGCCAGTATTCGGGTCGACCAAATAAGGAACCTGAATATCACGCCCCATAATCTCAACAATCTTCTCACGTTTGCCGCCGGTTAATGGTTGGTATTTCCCAGGTTTTAAACGCAACACAGCCGGCCCCATATCTTGCCAGCGTTCTTTAGGTACATTATGAAATTTAAAAGGGAGTTCCAGCTCAGTTAATACACCACGTACCACACGCGTAAATGGGCTGGCTTCAAAGCCCCACAATTCCAGAAGCTGGGCTGGTGCCTCGCGATCAATAATTTTTTTATTCACCCAAACACCACGTGCGCCATTAATGATAGTTCCAGCAAAGGCAGCCACAGGAATTTTGGGATATTGCGTAAATTTTTTCGGTGTTTTTCCAGTTCGACCATAATGTTTGAATAAATAATGAATAATGTCTTGAGACTCATACATCTGGACACCTGAATTTTCATCAATAAAAAATGGAAACTGTTTTTTCCCACCTTTTTCTTTGACAATTTTTCGGTATTTTTGCCCACCTTTTGGACAAGGATAAACTTCATAATCCAGATTTAACAAGGTCATGACTTCACGTACACGACGGCAAAATGGCGAACCTTCAAACTCATAAAGTTTGAGTGATTTTTCCGGCTGTTTCGGAAATGCGGTACCACTAATTCCACGTCCACCTTCAGTCAATGCTGAAGCTAAAGCCTGTACAACTTTAATTTGATGATTCACCATTTTTATCCTTCTGCAATTGTCGTTATAAGTCGACTAATTTTTCTTTTGCAATCACAATTCCATTGTTATCCGCATAGATATAATCGCCAGAATGGATGCTTACCCCCCCAAAATACAAAGTTAAATCGACTTCGCCAATGCCTTTTCGATTACTTTTTTGTGGAATTGCAGCCAAGGCATGTACCCCCAGATCCAATTCGGCAATTGCATCTACATCACGTACACAGCCATAAATCAGCACTCCATTCCAGTGGTTTTTAACTGCTGACTCTGCAATCATATCGCCCATCAAGGCACAGCGCATGGATGCACCGCCATCTACCACCAGTACTTTACCAGTACCATCAGTCGCAAGCAGTTCTTTTACCCGCGAATTATCTTCAAAGCATTTAATCGTCACCACCTGACCACCAAAACTTTTACGCGCACCATAGCTTTTAAAGAATTTACCATCCATGGATGGCGTCACCACTTGAATCTCTTTTTCTGGATGATCATCAAGTAAATCGCAAGTTACGAATGCTGCAGTAGACACTTTTTATCTCCCTCATTTGGAATTTTGTATGCGTAAATTATCATAAATTTCAAACTTTTCAGTTTGAGTTTGCGCTGCCTCGACCATAGTATGAGCCACTTGCTCGGCTGTCACTGGCTTATATTTGAATGTATCAGGAACTAAATGCGAGAATTTTTGATAGAGCTTTTGAGTCAGATCTTCCAGGCTGCGTTGTTCTGGACGGTCACCTAACAATAATGAAGGACGTAAAATCGACACACGTTCAAGGTTTAAAATCTGGATATGCTTTTCCAGTTCACCTTTCACTCTATTATAGAAAAATTTTGACTTAGGATTTGCGCCCATCGCGCTGATCAGCAAGTAGTGAGTATTGGTCGATTCAAATAAATCGGCAAAATGTGCATTTATTTCATAATCAACATCATGAAATTTTTGTTTGGATCCGGCTTTTTTCAGGGTTGTCCCTAAACAGCTAAATGCATGGCTATATCCATTCACATCTTCATCATTGAGTAACAGAAAATCATCGAGAATGAATTGTTGTACTTTTTCCAAACTTTTGAGGGCTGAATCTTCACGACGAACCACTGCGGTAATTTTTTCGCAACTTTCTATTCGATTGAGTTGTTTCAGTAGCTCACGACCTACTAAACCTGTTGCTCCAATCACAATTGCACTTTTAATTGATTTAGTCATTTTTTAAGCAATCTCTATAGGTTATTACTAATCTAACGGTTTCTTTAGAATTTTTATGCATCTAAAATGTTGTCAAAGCAAGTCAAGACTTGACTTAACGTCATAGTTTAATCACAATATGGCACTTGTTTACGGGCTGGTGATAATTCTTCTGATGAAGGTTTTCAGTTGCAATTTCAGCCCGCCCAGACCAATCTAATTCAAGGAGTGCACGAGTGGCAAACTCTGCTCAAGCTAAAAAACGTGCCCGTCAAAACGTTAAAGCACGTAAACACAACGCTAGCTTACGTTCAATGGTTCGTACTTATATCAAACGTACAGTAGCTGCTATCGCTGCTGGTGATTATGCAGTTGCTACAGAAGCTTACAAAGCAACTGTACCTGTAATCGATCGTATGGCTGATAAAGGCATCATCCATAAAAACAAAGCTGCTCGTCATAAGAGCCGTTTGAATGCACAAGTTAAAGCTTTGGCTAACTAAGTTGTTGCATTGAAAAAAGCCCGTTAAGGGCTTTTTTTACGCCTAAAATTTCATCATTTATAAATAAAATATATAAATTTTTATACTTCAAACACTTTAGCTAATTAATATTAAATTGTAATGAATTAAAAGCCTAGGGATTGAGTGCTGTTTATACCCTTAATATAACAAATATATGATTAATCAATAATTCTAACCATAGTTGTTCTATTTAAGTTTATTGCTCCCTGTATCCTTTAACATGTCCTGTTTACCGAAAACCATACATGTTTATTTTCCGATCAACCCTTATAGATGATTAGTTAACAATCAAATGAATTCTAAGAAAATTTTATAAACTACAATTTGTTTTATCTGCCTCACAATTATCTTTAAGAAGTATTAAATTAATTGGAGAAAAGCGATGTTAAGAAAAATTATTCTCGCCACAAGTATAGCAACTTCCTTAACTTTGGTTGGTTGTAGTACATCTATGCCCAATCCCTCCACTGATCGAAATTTAGATCAATTGCAAAATAAAAATTGGGTATTAACCGAAATTAATCAAGTTATTTATAAAGCTGACCCGACCCAGTCTGCTGTTCCCACCATGACATTTGATAGTAATGAAGTAAGCGGCACCGATGGATGTAACCAATTCATGGGAGGTTATGCCGTTATGGGAACCCAGATTAAATTTGCAAATCTAAAGGCAGTAGAAAATAACGCATGTTCAAATGCGACCAATTTACCGCAAAAGTTCTCTCAAGCATTAAGCCAAGTTGTGAGCTATGAGGCTTCCAGGACGGAATTAAAGTTACTCGATAGCAACAACAGAGTGGTGATCAAGTTTAAAAATATTAAATAGATATAAATTCGCCCTCATTTGAGGGCTTTTTTTATTTGTTAAAATCGTTTTGGCTCTAAGAAATAGACCACAAATAATAATAGGCTTGAATATCTGGATTTAAGAATTCATCATTTTCAGGATCGTAATGAAAAGGTGTATTACTCAAAAGATCTACATAGTTAAGTGAGGTTAAATATTTTTTTAAGAACTGTTTAAAAATTTCAATTTTTGCAGGGAAGGTATTTTCACCATCCCATAAAATTACGTCCATTTTCAGCGGCCTAAAATCATATCTTCTTGCTTTCAAGTATATTGCCAAGAATCACACAATTCAATATATTTTGATAAATACATCACACTTTAATTCAACTACTTTCTTAACTCATATTTTGCGTATTTCAACTCTTTTAACTTTTGAATATTCATGCAAAACAATATTCTAAATATCTGTATTCTAATGATATAGGTTCATTTTTCTCATAAAATATGAGCCTGTAGGAACACTTATTTATATGAAATTTTGTAAAAAAGTCATCCCCTACACCCATTTTAATTTAGTAATTATTAATACGGATCAAATATTTAAAATTGCGGAAGATAAGCTGTATTTATCATTTTTGAATAGAACACCATCCGGGTAGATTTCCTTAAGTAAATCTTTTATTTTTCTAATTTTTGAAACTCTCGAATCGAAAGCTCCCTGACTTTACCACGCCAAATCCATTTGAGTTTTGATTCTAAAAATTCATCCCCTTCAAACCAGACAAACAAGCCTTCCATCATTTGTGGCCAGTCTTCCTGACTGATGGTATTACGCCCAGAAATCACTGCAATGATTGCAGCTAAAATCGTATCATGGCTGACAGCCAAACTTAAACCAAAATGATCTTGGGGATGGGTGTTATAAATAAGCTCTAATACGTCTACCACGCCGGTAATCGGATGTTTCATTCCCGGCAAGGCATTATTGACAAAACTATTGATAAAACCCAAAGCCCCTTGTTTACTAAAATATGGACCTGCCTGTTTGATATCCAGCACAAAACTTCCCGGTTCAACCAACAAGCCTTGCTCGACGATTTCAATATGATGGGTATTTTGTGCAAGCGTACTCGAATCAGCACCTTGAATCATTAAAGCTGCCGTATCGACACAGCGTTGAATTGGACTTGAAATACAGTGCTGGATGCTCCGGTCTGTATTTTCAATTAAATATGTGCCCCACGCCTGTGCCAAGTCACGACCTTGTGAAGTTAACTGTAAATCATAGCCAGCCAAACCCTGCCCAGCCACCACTTCACGAATAGAATGCCGGGTAAATAAAGTCACAGGTATTTTTGCATCGGGCAATAAATCAATTGCCTTGAGCATACTTGCAGGGAGTAGGTCTAATGCCATGATGCAGCCAAAAATTAAACATGGTTCGGCACACTATAGCATGTTAAAACATCTGCTCAAGAGATGTTCGCCATAAATCCTAGAGCATGGAATGCTAATTTTTTCATTTCGATATTCTTAAATGCAATAAAGCCACCGTTCAATAAACTATTCCGTTGATTATATAAAAAGGGACTGCCCTTTAAATCCACCAGCCCACCGCCAATACGCTCAATCAAACATTGACCTGCGCTGGTATCCCACTCACTAGTCGGATGGAAACGTGGATAAATATCGACTTTCCCCTCAAGCATCATGCAAAATTTATAAGCACTCCCTGCCTTAAACTCAACAATTTCAACTTGTTGTTTTAATATTTCCAAGTATTCAGCATATTTGGGCTTATTCTGGCTACTTTGACTTAAGCCGACTTGAATTGCAGTTGACGGTTTATCTTCGAGATACTCCCACCATTGCCCGGTTTGAAGCTCAAATTTCAACGGTAAACCTTGCTTCGGGCAAATATAGAGCGTCTGCTCAGCCGGAATGGCTAATATCGCAAAAGTGGTATGTGCACCTTCCACCAAACTTAAGTTAATCGTAAATTCAGGTCGCTTATGCAGAAATTCTTTGGTTCCATCCAAAGGATCAAGCAACCAGAAATTTTGCCATTTTTTCCGTTCGGTATTGTCACCTTCTTCTGACAATAAAGGGATCTGAGGAAAATTCTGCTGTAAAGATAGGGTGATAAATTCATTGACTCGGTGATCTGCTTGGGTCACAGGAGAATTGTCACTTTTTCTCTCGACATCAAAAGCTCCACCCGCACAATATGCCTGATATTCTACTCGCAAAATTTCACACGCCTGTGTCACAATGGGTACAAGCTGTAAAATCAAAGCATCTTGTGGTGCTGTTGTTGTTTTAAACATAGATTACCTTTATATGTCGAATTACTCAGAAAAACCGACCATCATTTTTGATATGGATGGCACGCTCCTTGACCTTGCTTATGATGATTTCATTTGGAATCATCAACTTCCCATTCGCCATGCTGCCACGCACGGTTGCACGCTCGAACAAAGTACTGAATCGCTATTTCAGTTTTATCAGGAACATAATCATACCCTAAATTGGTATTCAACCCGTTTCTGGAGTTCAAAAGTTGGCGTCGATACTCTTGCACTACAACATGAATTTAAACATAAGGTTGCTTTACGTTCTGGCTGTATAGAACTGCTCGACTATTTAAAAGCCAATGGTTATGCCTGCTGGATTGCAACCAATGCAGATTGCGAAGGTTTAAAGTTTAAACTTGAACACACCCAAATCGCTGATTATTTTGATGTGATTATCAGCAGTGAAAGCATTGGTTATGCCAAAGAATCGATCGAATTCTGGCAAAAGCTGCATGCCTTACATCCATTCCAAGAAAAATCTGCCTATTTTATTGATGACACAGAAAAAGTCCTGAAAGGTGCAGAAAAATTTGGTATTCAGAATTTAATTAGCATTGCACAGCCCTCATCTAAAGGAAATACACGGACTGAAAGTCCTTATCCTATTTTACAAGACTTGACCGATTTAATCGTCATGTTAGAACAAGCAGAGGATTTGAAAAAATATGCCTAATCCTTCTCAACAAAACACCGTTGAAAGTATGCGTGTGGATAAATGGCTGTGGGCAGCACGTTTTTTTAAAACACGTTCGATATCCAAAGCTGCGATTGAAGGCGGAAAAGTCCACCATAATGGTGAACGCGTTAAAGTTTCCAAAGAAGTTCGCGTTGGAATGGAACTGACCATTCAACAAGGTTTTGAGCGAAAAATTATTGTGATTAAAGCTTTATCCGCGAATCGTGGTGCGGCACCCATTGCACAACAACTGTATGAAGAAACGGAAGTGAGTATTGCAAAACGAGAGTTGCTTGCGACACAAAGAAAGTTGCATAATCTAGCCCGACCTGAGCATCGACCGAGTAAAAAAGATCGACGGCAAATCAGTAAATTTAAACAAGATAATGATCAGCAATTTGACCAGGACTGGTCTTATAGTCATGATTAATTTAAGCGTCACATTCTGTCGCATTTGACTGAATTGATATAGAACATAAAGAATGAATCTGTCACTATACTTGAGTGGAACACGTTTTAAAGTAACACATCCACTTAAGTTAATATGTTTGTGACATCGTTTTGAGGTTGTAAGATGGATGATAATAAAAGTAAGGCGCTGAATGCTGCCCTAAGCCAAATTGAAAAACAATTTGGTAAAAATACAGTAATGCGTCTTGGTGATAACACCGTACTGGCAGTTGAAGCGGTATCTACAGGTTCTTTAACACTGGACATCGCGCTCGGTATTGGTGGCTTACCGAAAGGTCGTATCGTGGAAATCTATGGACCTGAATCTTCAGGTAAAACCACCATGACTTTGCAAGCCATTGCACAATGTCAAAAAGCGGGTGGTACCTGTGCCTTCATCGATGCGGAACATGCGCTTGATCCTCAATATGCACGCAAGCTAGGTGTAGACCTGGACAACCTGTTGGTTTCTCAGCCGGACAATGGTGAACAGGCACTTGAGATTGCAGACATGTTGGTTCGCTCTGGTGCAATTGACATGATCGTTGTCGACTCCGTGGCTGCCCTTACGCCTCGCGCAGAAATTGAAGGCGAAATGGGTGACTCACACATGGGCTTGCAAGCACGTTTGATGAGTCAGGCATTACGTAAAATTACCGGTAATGCAAAACGCTCTAATTGTATGGTGATCTTCATTAACCAGATTCGTATGAAGATTGGTGTAATGTTCGGTAGCCCTGAAACCACAACGGGTGGTAACGCACTTAAATTCTACGCTTCTGTACGTCTGGATATCCGTCGTATTGGTCAAGTGAAAGAAGGCGATGAAATTGTCGGTTCTGAAACACGGGTTAAAGTCGTGAAGAACAAAATGGCACCTCCGTTCAAAGAAGCGTTATTCCAAATTTTGTATGGTAAAGGTGTGAATCAACTGGGTGAGCTGGTTGATCTTGCCGTAGCACAAGAACTGGTACAAAAAGCGGGTGCGTGGTATTCATATCAAGGCAATAAAATTGGTCAGGGTAAAAACAATGTTATCCGCCATTTAGAGGAAAATCCTCAAATTGCACAGGAACTTGACCGCCTCATTCGCGAAAAACTATTAACCCCTGTGACCAAGCCGATTGAAGAGAAAGATGAAGAAGAACCAGACTTTCTAGATGCCTAATCAGCATGATGTTAAAGTCGAATTTTTCGAGTTAAACTGTAAAACGCCCTACGGGGCGTTTTTTATTTGATGTGATAGATACACACTATGAGTAATCCAAAATTCCCCAAAATTCTTGACTATGAAAGCATTAAACAACAATTTGATGATTCATCGACAGAAGCGACACCTACCCCACAAGCCCCCATCCTAGAGTCCGAAGCATTACACTTTGAAGATGATCCACAGCCCAAGCCTAAAGGCCTCACAGGCTCACGTTTGCGCTCATATGCTTTTGCCGTACTGACACGCAAAGAATACTCAAAAGCCGACCTGATTGAAAAGCTTGCGATGTATGCCATTGATCGTGACGAGGTGCTGAAACTAGTGGATGAGTTAGCCAAAGAAAATTATCAAAGTGACCAACGTGTAGCAGAAATTATGCTGTCGAGTCAAAAAAGAAAAGGAAAAGGTCCAAACCGAATTAAGCTGGCTTTAAAATCAAAAAAAATTGACGCGAGTTTAATTCAGGAAGAATTAAAGGAAACAGACTGGAATGAACAAGCTTATCAACTGAAAGTAAAAAAATACGGTACAAATGTAGAAAAAGAGCCAAAACTAAAAGCCAAACAAATCCGCTTTTTAATGTATCGGGGTTTTGAAATGGATGCGATTATGAAAGCAATTACAAGAAAAGAGGATTATTTTTAAGAGAGGAATAGAATAAGAATTATTATTTTAGAAACTGGTGGCAACCCCACTAGCAAAACTTCGGCACATCATAGATCTGTTACCGTTGCTACCTTCCGGTCCTGGCGGGGTTCACAGAGTACAATTGCGAAGCCACCAGCGGGGCTACCATTGCAAGATCAGAGTATAGAGATTTTTACTTAACTTGCAAGCCTTCAAACCACTTTTCGAGCCACATCGCTTTTATTTGATTATTAAAAAAACAATCTTGATTAAAAAAAGCATTTTTGTATATTTTTATCTGGACTATCAATTACTTTAAAGCTACGACAAGTTTGTAAATGCATATTGCATTTCACGGCATGGACGTTTTTAATGTGGTCAGATCTTTTAAACTGGTACATTCTAAATGTCGCAAATTTTGAATATGCCTAAGAATACGAAATGGATGTTTTTATGATGCTCAAACAGCATGCTTTATGTGCACTCGCCTTACTTAGCTCAGCTTCACTTTATGCCAACATTCCAATTGAATCTCGTGGTTTAAGCCAAACTAGCATCGAACCGAGTGCAAATAATGTCGCTATTGATTCAGGTGCCACAACTGCCAATGTACCGACCAATCTGAATTGGCAAATCATGCAGAAAAATCAACAATTAGAAAATGATGTTCGTGCACTACGTGGCAAAATTGAAGAGCAGGACAATGAAATTGAAAAGCTTAAACATGAACTCACCAATCGCTATACTGACTTGGATCAGCGACTGGAACTGTTACAGCAAAAAGTGGATCCAGAAAGCGTAACGCCAGAGGAGGATAATCAACAGGATACTTCTCCCAGCACCGTAAATACCCCAACTCCAGTAACAGCAAAGGCAACCAATACCTTACCAGCAGCTGTTAGTACTCAAGCGACTACAGCAAGTACTCAACCCTCTCCGGCTGATCTGGACAAAGCTGCTTATACTGTTGCTTTAGATGCCTATAAACAAGGTGGTGCAAAAAAAGCCATTGCACCGATGAAAAACTTCATTAAAAACAATCCTAACAGTGTTTATATTAGTAATGCATATTTCTGGTTAGCAGAATTCAATTTAGCCATTGAACCCACCAATTACACTGAAGCGAAAAAGAATTACAATATTGTAATCAATCAATATCCAAATTCGGCCAAGGCAGCTCGAGCGCTGTACCAGCTTCACAGTATCGCCAAAGATGTAGACCGTAATACAATACAGGCCAATCAACTTAAGACCAAGCTAATCAAAGATTATCCGAAGTCGGAAGAAGCAGGTTATTTAAAGAAATAAAACAATAAAAAAGACACCCTAGAAGGTGTCTTTTTTATGCAACAGCATATTCGATTAACGAACAATACCACGCTTCGATTGTTCCAAAGAATCAATCAGCAACTGAACTTCAGAAACTTCAGGCAGGATTTCCGCACGAATCTGTTGAATCGCCTGTTCGGTGGTTAAACCTTCCTTGTAGATCAATTTAAATCCTTGACGCAATCCTTGGATCACATTCTTAGACCAACCTTTACGACGCATCCCTTCTACATTCATTGCAAAGGCATGCGCTGGGTTGCCTGACACCATCACATAAGCAGGTACATCTTTTAAAATTAAAGAAGCACCGCCAATCATACTGAAAGAATCGATTTTGCAGAATTGATGGATCCCTGAGTTTCCACCCACCACCACATAGTCACCGACATGAACATGTCCAGCAACACCGACATTATTGGCAAAAATATTATGATCACCCACCATACAGTCATGTGCAATATGGGTATTCACCATCAATAAGTTATGGCTACCAATTTTGGTAATGCCCTGATCTTGGGTCGTACCACGGTGCAAACTGCAATGTTCACGAATGGAATTGTGATCGCCAATTTCAAGCCAGGTTTCTTCGCCAGCATATTTTAAATCCTGACATACTTCACCCACACTCGCAAACTGAAATATTTCGTTGTTTTTCCCAATGCGAGTATAGCCACCAACTACTACATGTGAATGTAGCTTGGTGCCTTCACCAATACTGACCTGTGGCCCAATAATACAATAAGGACCAATTTGTACATCTGAAGCAATCACTACAGATGAGTCAATAATGGCGGTTGGGTGAATTAAATCGTTATTACTCATGCCTGCTCTATTTTCTGATGCGAAACCGTAATTTCCGCGGTAGTTGCTACAACGCCATCCACTGTGGCGATACAATTATATTTGTAAATGCCACGTTTGTGCATAATCAATTCTGATTTTAATACCAATTGGTCACCAGCAACGACCTGTTTTTTAAAACGGACTTTTTCAACACCCGCAAAAAGAAACAATGATCCTGGACCAGGTTTTTCATTATTCATGATAAAACCAAGTATACCAGAGACTTGAGCTAATGCCTCAACAATCAAAACGCCTGGCATAATCGGGTAGCCTGGGAAGTGCCCCTGTAAAAACTCTTCGTTGATTGAAACATTTTTATAACCAACGATACCATTGTCAGTCACATCTACAATGCGATCGACCAATAAAAATGGATAGCGGTGAGGTAAATATTCACGAATTTGTTGAATGTACATTGGCAATTCAGGTTTCGTAAATGCAGCAGTATTCGACTCAGTCATCATATTCTATTTACGCTTAAAAGTTGATTCAAGGGACTCTATTTGAGCCTGTATATGATCAAGCCGTTTCACTAATTGGGTCAATGGCACATCTGCTAATTGTTTAAAGCGTACAGCAGCGCGTTTCCAGTGCAAACTTTCTAACATGGGTGTCCCTGAAGAATAACTTCCTGCCTCAGAAATACTTTTTGTGACCATTGACATGCCAGTAATTGTCACATTATCTGCAATATTAATGTGACCGACCACCCCTACTCCACCCGCAAATACACAGTTTTTGCCAATTGTGGTACTGCCTGCAATACCACATTTTGCTGCAAGCGCTGTATTGGCACCAATCTTGACGTTATGGGCAATTTGCACAAGGTTATCAATAATCACGCCATCTTCTAGAATTGTATCGTCTAGAGCACCACGGTCGATACTACAATTTGATCCAATTCGCACGTCATTGCCAATTTTAACTGAACCTAGTTGTGCAATACGATTCCATTTACCTTGATAAGGTGCAAAGCCAAAACCTTCTCCACCAATCACACTGTTAGCATGAATACGTACTCTATCACCTACTTTCGTTTCACCCGTTAAAGTCACATGGGAATCAATAAAACATTGTTTGCCAATTTCTACATCATCATCGATTTTAACGTGCGATTGAATGACTGTTTCATCACCCACCACACAATTTTCACCGATCACCACATAATGCCCAATATAGGCACTATCAGCTACGATGGCAGAGGAATGAATTTGAGCTGTACTTTCGATACCCTGTTGCGTATGTTTTTTCTCAAAGACATGCGTCAGAATGGCAAAAGCCAGATAAGGATTATCAACCACAATAAAATTATTATGTGTATCTAACTGTGATTTTAAAGCTGTAGTGACAATGAGTGCACCTGCTTCTGAAGCACGTGCATGATCTAAATATTTTTCAGAATTTACAAATGCAATATGTTTGGCTTGAGCGACATCTAAGCTTGCCAATCCTTGTAACATTAAATCAGATTGACCGACAGACTCGCCTTGTACAAGGCGAGCAAGATCTTCTAAGCGAAATTGTCTAGGATTCATTGATTACTTAATAATATTGACCTTTTGAATCATTTTATCAGTTAAATCATATTTAGGGTCATAGGCAAGCGCTGAATTTTTATTCAAAACAACATCTAAATTATTTTCTTTACGCAATTGTTCCGCAGTTTGCTTCACACGTGCGTCAAAAACATTACGAATTTGTTGAATCGAATCTTGTACGCTGTCCTGTACAGATTGCTGTAATTGATTCAATTCTTGAAGCTTGGCTTGATACTGTGCCGAAAGCTTTTGCTTTTCTGCATCTGTAAATTTGGTATTGGATTGTGCCCGTTGCTGTAATGCTTCAAGCTCTTTAGATAACTGCTCAATTTTAGTAGTTTGTGGCTTGATTTTTTGCTGTACAGTTATATTTTGCTGCTTTAAATAGCTACTATTTTCCACAAGACGTTCTAAATCAATCACCCCATAACCGGCAGCCTGCGTTAAAGAGGTCGTACTTGCCAAGGCGATACCCATCACCATCATCATTTTTTGCATCATATTCTCTTTAAATTTGATTGTGTCAATACACCCGATAAATGTATTGACACAACCTAAATTATTCTTACGTCATCTTAGAAAGTACGACCGATTTCAAACTGGATATTTTTAGTATTGTCACCCGATTTTTCATTCAATGGGTAAGCATAACTGAGTGAAAGTGGGCCAATCATGGTAATCCAGGTGAAGCCAGCACCTACGCTATAACGCATGTTATTCGCGTCAAAACCAAAGTTGTCTTCACAATATTGTTTAGCACTCACACCTGGATCATTTCTACCATTTAAATAAAGTTGACCAGATGGAATATTACAATTAGTGTCAAATACCTGTGCACCTTCAGCAAACAGTACTGGACGAACTTGACGCGTCCAATCGCCTTTAAATGGTAAAGGTAATGCGAGTTCTGCACCAAATTGTACTAAAGCATTACCACCCACTTCTTCAGGATCATAATCTATATCATGTTTCTCGTTATAAGTTACACCAGGATATTTAGGACCTAAAGTACTATTGTCATAACCACGTACTGAACCAAAACCACCCGCATAGAAATTTTTATAGAATGGCAAGTCATTCCCATAACCCAACTTACCATAACCACGCAGTACAAAGTCATAGGGTAATGATAAGAATGCTTGTGCATCATAAGTCAATTTCTGATATTCAACATCACTGCCGGGTAAGGCAATTTCACCATTCACGCGATGCGACATACCTGATGTCGGGAATACAGGACGGTTTAAGGTATTATAAGACCAACCCAAATTCAAATTATAAGTTAAGAAATCGCCTTTAAATTCATCAAAAAAGGGTTGTGGGGTTGTAGCACAAGTATCGCCCGCTGTATTTAAGGCTGGACAATAAGTATCCGTACGACCAGTTTCCTTTCCACCATTTGCTAAGAGATAATCCTTAACATACGTTGAAACATATGCTCCAGTTGTTACCTCAGTTTGATCAATATTTAAACCTGCACTGATACTTTGATTCTCATCAATTGGATAACCAAATGTAATACCACCACCAAAACTATCCGTCACATAGTTGTTGACGTTATAGTCATTATCTAGCTTGGTTTTACGGTAGTACATGTTATAACCACGACGCACACCATCAATGGTAAAGTACGGGTCAGTCACACTTAAATTATAGTAATCTTGCGTTTCTGAACGGGATAAATCAATCGAAACACTATTACCTGTACCCAAGAAATTGGTTTGACTTAAACCTGCCTGGAAAGTCACACCACCACTTTGCGAGAAACCAACTGCAAGTGTACTTGTCCCAGAATGCTGTTCTTCAACATTGATATTTAAATCAACCTGATCTGGCACATTTGGAATACGAGCAGGTTTAATATCTACCGTTTTAAAGAAGCCGGTACGTTCTAAACGAACTTTAGACAGGTCAATTTTTTCATTACTTGCTAATGCACCTTCCATTTGGCGCATTTCACGACGTAATACTTCATCCGCAGTTTTGGTATTACCGGTAAAGTTAATACGACGCACGGTGACTTGTTGACCTGGATTAATATAATAATTCAGATTAACCAGTTTGGTTTCTTCATTAATTTCAGGAACCATGTTCACTTCGGCATAGTAATAACCAGCATTACCATATTTACGCAGTAAAAGTTGTTTGACTGCATTTACTTTTTCTTGAGAATAAGTTTCGCCATCTTTATAAATTTGCAGGGCTTTCAATTCTTCTGGTTTATAAAGTGCATCACCCAGGAACTTGGTTTCACCAAATTTGAACTGTTCACCTTCTTCTACAGCAACTTCAACAAAGATATTCTTTTTATCTTCACTCAGGTTCAAACTTGAATTGGCAATATTAAAGTTGATATAACCTTTGTTTAAATACAGAGCACGTAAAGCTTCCAGACTGGCTGCCATTTTTTCACGGGCATAGCGATCGTTACGGGTAACAATCGAACTCCAGCTACTTTCTTTCACTGCAAAAGCTTGCTTGATATCGCTTTCTTTAAAAACAGTATTACCAATAATATTGATATCTACAACTTTAGCTGCTTTACCTTCCAAAAACTCAATAGTTAAATCGACACGGTTGTTTGGCTTAGCGACCGTTTTAACACTGACATCAGCGTCATAACGACCTTGCTGCATATATTGTTGTTCAAGTTCGGTTTCAATGGTTTGCAGGGCAGATTTTTTCAAAACCTCACCTTCTGCAATGCCCATTTTTTTAAGCCCATCTTGAAGTGCTTCTTTAGGAATGAGCTTGTTCCCTTTAAACTCAACCTTGGAAATCAGGGGGCGTTCAACCACGCTAAAAATGAGCGTATCCGCTTCTTTTGACGCTTTGATATCATCAAACAAGCCCGTGGCATACAAAGCACGAATTGAATTTGCAATAGTCGTATCATCAACACGATCGCCAGCATTGACAGGCAACATCCCATAGACATTTGTTGGCGTTAAACGAACAAGCCCGTCAATTTTAATATCGCGGACAATGAATTCATCTGCTGCATATACTTGTTGTACTGCTGCCATTGCACTAATGAGCGCCAAAGGCATAAATAAATGTGTGTGCTGCATGCCAGTCTTTTCCGATGTTAATTTATTTCGTATTTACGTTGTTATAAACGCATGAAGTCATTGAATAATGCAAGGAGCATCATGCTGCCGAGCAGTACCATACCAATTTTTAAACCAACCAATTGTATTTGTTCAGAAACAGGTTTACCACGAATCAGCTCAATAAAATAGTAAACTAAATGTCCACCATCCAACATAGGAATCGGTAATAAATTTAAAATACCCAAACTCACGCTCATTAAAGCCATAAAAGAGATAAAGGTCTGCCAACCCATTTCCGCACTTTGTCCTGCCACTTTCGCAATGGTAATTGGGCCGGATAAATTATCCAGGCCAATTAAACCACGAAACATTTTGACGATCGAGTTCAAAATCATACCTGAAATTTGACCCGTTTTATCAACCGCCATCACAAATGCTTCAGTCGGACTGTATTGAATCATTTGTTTATAATCTGCAGGTATGTTTATTTTCCCTGGAATATTCTGTACGCCAAGCATACCTGAAACATTACCCATGTTGTCACGTTTGGCTTGTGGCATCACTTGCAAATGCAGCAATTGATTTTGACGTAACACATCTATTTTTAACAATTTTTCTGGTGAAGCCTGAACCACTTGAACCGCATCAAACCAGTCATTCATTTTTACGCCATCAATCGCAACAATTTTATCGCCTTCTTTCATCCCTTGTCGAATCGCTGCACCATCTTCACTAAGTTTAGTGGCAACGGCAGGAATGTGTGGGCGATATGGCATAAAGCCTAAACTGTCTAATGCAGATTGATTTTGATTTTTTAAGAAATTTTGAATGGGTAATTGAAAGGTTTTAATTTGTCCATCACGTTCTGCCTGAATTTCAATTGAACCTGTTTCACCTACACGGTCAACCAAAGCAAAATTCAATTTTTCCCATGTCTTGGTTTCAGTACCATCCACTGTTGTAATTTTGTCACCCACTTGCATTTGAACAGTTGCAGCAGGTGTATTCGGTAACACTTTACCAACACGAGTATTCAGTTGTTCTTGGGATGGGATAAATAAAATCCAGAATAAAACCACAGCAAAAGCTAAATTAATCAATGGACCTGCAGCCACAATCGCAATTCGCTTCCATGGATGCTGACGGTTAAAGGCTTTGGGTAAATCTTCTTCCGCCACGCTACCTTCGCGCTCGTCCAACATTTTCACATAGCCACCTAAGGGCAATGCAGAAAGTTGATATTGAATGCCAGACTTCTTAGACGTCCATTTAAATAATGTTGGTCCAAAACCAATTGAATAGACTAAAACTTTCACACCGAGTTTACGTGCAACAATATAATGCCCAAACTCATGAATCGCGATGAGCGGTCCAAGCAAAAGAATGGCTGCCACAACAATAAACAAGGCACTCATGATTTAGTTTCCTTTATTGATGACAATTTGCTGTGCAACAGAACGAGCAACTCGGTCAGCTTGTAAAATAAGTTCAATCGATTCCGCAGCACCACTTTCAACCTGATTCAAGGTTTGTTCAACCACTTGAGCAATGTCAGTAAAACCAATGTTGTTTTGCAAGAAGGCAGCAACAGCAATCTCATTCGCAGCATTTAAAATTGCGGGTGCCAAACCGCCACTTTGCATCGCTTGTCGAGCCAGTTTCAATGCGGGGAAACGTGTTGTATCAGGTTCTTGAAAATCTAACTGTTGATTCATAAACAAATCAAGTGCAGGAACATGGGTTTGAATACGCTCTGGCCATGCTAGCGCATGCGCAATTGGCGTACACATATCCGGATTACCCATTTGTGCCAAAGTCGAACCATCCACGTATTGAACCATAGAATGAATAATACTCTGTGGATGTACAACCACTGTTACAAACTGTTCTGAAATTGCAAAGAGATGGCAGGCTTCAATGAGTTCCAAGCCTTTATTCATTAAAGTCGCAGAATCAACAGAGATTTTTTGCCCCATCGACCAATTTGGATGCTTGCACGCTTGTGCAGGTGTCACAGTCTGTAATTGTTCAAGACTGTGATTTAAAAATGGACCGCCAGAAGCTGTAAGCAAAATACGGGAAACACCCTGTTTAGGCTGACCGTTACGCTCGGTTTGGAAATAATTCTGAGGTAAGCATTGAAAGATTGCATTATGTTCAGAATCGACTGGAAGCAATTCTGCATGATAATCATGTGCAGCTTGCATCATTAGGTCACCTGACATCACCAGTGCTTCTTTATTCGCCAGCAGGACTCGCTTCCCTGCTTTCACCGCAGCCAATGTCGGCAATAATCCTGCCGCCCCCACAATGGCTGCCATGACCACATCGACATCTGCATGTTCAGCAACGGCAATCAAGCCGGCTTCATCGGTCAAAATTTCAATATCGTTAAGATTTTGATTTTGAAAATGCTGTTTGAGTTCATCTACTTTATTGGATGGAACAACCGCGATTTTTGGTCGATACTGTTTGCATATTTCAACAAGTTCCAGAATGCGACTATGCGCCGTGACTGCAAATACAGAATACTTTCCAGGATGCTGCTGCAGAATTTTTAAGGTACTTTGACCAATGGAACCCGTGACACCTAATATACAAACAGATTGTGACATCTATAAATCTACACCAATAAGTTTTAAAACATACATGCCTGCAGCAAAAATTGGAGCAGCAGCAAGCAATGAATCAATACGATCAAGCACCCCGCCATGTCCTGGCAGAATACGACCCGAATCTTTAATTCCTGCACGACGTTTGATCATGGACTCGAACAGATCACCCAATACAGAACTAAATACAGTGACTACAGATAAAATTAAAAACAGGATATGCTGGGCCAAAGTTAAATCTAAATAAACAACTTCAACCACTACCACAATAATCATTGCAGTGAAGATGCCACCATATAAACCTTCAACCGATTTATTTGGACTAACATCGGGTGCCAATTTTTTCTTACCCAATTTACGCCCGACAAAATAAGCACCACTGTCTGCCCCCCATACCAGTAAAAACAGGTACATAAGCCACCATGGCGAGCTATTCCAGACTGAGAAAATTGCGGTAATCGCAGCAGAAATTAAAATAAATCCAATCACATTTAAGCTTGAATTATACCACCCATCATAACCTGGATATGATTTAACCCAAAAGATGCTTAAAATCCAGGAAAAAATGGAAGCTGCCCAAAGTAATAGAGCGATCTCATTAAAATATAATGCCAAAGTTGCTAATGCTGCTGTCGCTAATCCATACCCCCAAGCAAAGGGTTTCACCAGATTTTTATTTTTTCCTGGCATAAGTTTAAACCACTCATACCCTGCGACCCCTGCTGCAACAATCATCAGCACAAACATTGGATACTGAGACTGTGTAGCAAACATACAACTAAGTACGACTGCTACCAATACCAATGCGGTTATAATCCGCTCTAACATTTATTAATTCTCAAGTTTCTCTTGTTTGATTTGCTCTGAAGTTTTACCAAAACGACGTTCACGTCCAGCAAAGACTGCTAACGCATCATCGAATTCTTCAACGGTAAATTCAGGCCATAAGGTTTGGGTAAAATACAACTCAGCATAAGCGGCTTGCCAAAGTAAAAAATTCGACAAACGGTAATCACCACCCGTGCGGATCAGTAAATCTACCGCGGGTAAATCCGCCATACTGACATGTTGTCCAAACAACTCAACATTTATATCTTCAACTACGACTTTTTTTGCCAGAACATCAGCTGCAATTTGTTTTGCAGCCTGCGCCATATCCCACATACCACCGTAACTAATCGCGATGGTCAAAGTCATGCCATCGAACTTAGCAGTCCTTTGTTCGGCTTGCAACATCAACTCACGTAAATGCGCAGATAAACGAGAACGATCACCAATAAAACGTAAGGCAATATTGAATTTTTCCATTCGAGGCAGTTGCTCATGGATTGTTTCTTCCAACAATGCCATGAGTAAATCAACCTCAAATTGAGGACGATTCCAGTTTTCACTAGAAAATGCAAAAACGGTTAACGCTTGAATTTGTTTTTTTCTACAGTGCTCAACAATCGGATCCAGGACATTTTTCCCTTCACGGTGTCCAGCACCCTTTTGCATTTGCATTTTTTTTGCAAAACGATTGTTGCCATCCATAATGATGGCAACATGTTTTGGAAGAGGTAAACTGTCTTCTGATACGGTCATTAAATCTTAGACCTTCATCAATTCAGCTTCTTTCGCAGCAAGGCGTTTGTCCACTTCAGCAACAAATTTATCCGTGATTTTCTGAATATCATCAGATGCACGACGATCATCATCTTCAGAAATTTCTTTTTCTTTCAACAATGCTTTGATGTCGCCCAATACATCACGACGGATGTTACGGATCGCAACTTTGGCATTTTCAGCTTCAGTACGTGCAACTTTCTGCATGTCACGACGTGTTTCTTCAGTTAGTGCAGCCATTGGCACACGAATCGCATCAGCAGTAATCGGATTTAAACCCAAACCTGCTTCGCGAATAGCCTTATCAATTGCTGAAACCATTGTACGTTCAAATGGCTGTACAAGAAGAGTACGAGAATCTTCAAGACCCACGTTTGCCACTTGGTTTAAAGGCACATCAGAGCCATAGTAAGGAACCATCACACCATTCAAGATAGATGGATGCGCGCGGCCAGTACGAACTTTAGCAAAACCATGTTCCAAAGACTCTAAAGTCTTGTTCATGCGGTCTTCGCTGTCTTTTTTAAGATCGTTAATCATATGATCTTCCTTACTTAATTCTAAGAGATATAATTACTAAATAGCGTGTAGTATAAAGAGCTTTCAGGCTCACGTCATTAATTGGTAACGTGAGTCCCTTCTTTTTCACCCATAACCACTGAAAGCAATGAACCCGACTTATTCATATCGAATACTTGTAGTGGCACATTATGATCACGGCACAAGCAGATCGCAGTTAAATCCATGATGCCTAACTTTTCATCTAACACTTGGTCAAATGTAAGTGTTTCATATTTTACTGCATCGTCATATTTGCTCGGATCTTTATTATATACGCCATCGACTTTAGTGGCTTTCAAGATCAAGTTGGCTTCAATTTCAATACCACGCAAGCAAGCAGCTGTGTCAGTAGTAAAGAATGGGTTACCTGTACCCGCAACGAATACGCACACTTCGCCTTGAGTCAAATGACGAATTGCATCACGGCTAGAGTAAGACTCAACTACTGCACCAATTGGCAAAGCAGACATTAAACGGGTTTTAATGTTACGACGTACCAAAGCATCACGTAATGCCAAACCGTTCATAACAGTTGCAAGCATACCCATTTGGTCACCTGTTACACGGCCAACCAAACCATCTTTTTGCAATTGGCTACCGCGGTACAGGTTACCACCGCCAACCACGATACCGACTTGAACACCCAAACCCACCAAATGAGCAATCGCTAAAGACATTTGATCAAGCACTTGTGCATCAATCCCCATGTCCTTATTTCCTGCAAGTGCTTCACCAGAAAGCTTAAGCAAAATGCGTGCATAACGGGGTTTTTTTGAATCCAACATCAGGAAATCTCCGAATCTTCCAATATCTAAACTTTTATTCGTATACTTTTATGACAGATTAAGCAGACTTAACTCGAATTAACTTCGCATATAAATCATATTCATCTGCATCGGTAATTTCGACTTCAAGCAAATCGCCGGCTTTAATTTGACTCTTATCAATATCTTCTACAAAAACATTACCATCAATTTCAGGTGCATCTGCATAAGAACGTGCCACAGCCACCGGGAATTCTTCTTCCAAATCATCAACCAGTACTGTCATGGTTTGACCAATACGTTTTTGCAGTTTGGCAGCTGAAATTTCTTGCTGTACTTGCATGAAACGTTCATAACGGTCTTGCTTGATTTCTTCAGGTACATGATCCGGTAGATCATTTGCTGTCGCACCTTCAACAGGTGAATAGGTAAAGCAACCTACCCGATCAAGCTGTGCTTCTTTGAGCCACTCAAGCAGAATCTGGAAATCTTCTTCAGTTTCACCTGGGAAACCAACCACGAAGGTTGAACGAATCACCAATTCAGGGCATTTTTCACGCCATAATTTTAGACGCTCTAATGTATTTTCACTATGTGCTGGTCGCTTCATCAATTTCAAGATGCGCGGACTGGCATGCTGAAAAGGAATGTCTAGATATGGCAGGATTTTACCTTGTGCCATTAAGTCAATCACAGCATCCACATGTGGATATGGATAAACGTAATGTAGACGCACCCAAATACCGAGTTGACCTAAAGCTTCACACATGTCGAAGAATTTGGTTTTAACCGGCTGACCGTTCCAGAAATCGAGTTTGTACTTGGTGTCTAAACCATAGGCAGATGTATCTTGAGAAATGACTAAAACTTCTTTTACACCGGCATTTTTCAACGCTTGTGCTTCGCTTAAAACCGAACCTACAGGACGTGAAACCAGATCACCACGCATGCTTGGAATAATGCAGAATGTACAACGATGGTTGCAGCCTTCCGATATTTTCAAATAAGCATAATGTTTAGGGGTCAAACGAATACCCTGTTCAGGAACAAGGTCAATAAACGGGTTATGCTTTGGTGGTTCAGGTACGTACTCGTGTACGGCCTCCATCACTTCTTGATATGCCGCGGCACCGGTCACTTTAAGGACATTCGGATGCATTTTACGAATTTTGTCTTCATCTTTACCCAAACAACCGGTCACAATGACACGACCATTTGAGCTCATCGCTTCACCAATGGCATCTAACGATTCTTGTACTGCAGATTCAATAAAACCACAGGTATTAACAACAACCAAATCAGCACCATCATAATCTGATGCTACATCATAACCTTCAGTCTTCAACTGAGTTAAAATTCGTTCGGAATCTACCAATGCCTTAGGACAACCTAAAGAAACAAAACCGACTTTGGGGGATTTCATGAATCTGCACTCCACTATAATCCGCGTATTGTATGTCTTTTCGAATCATAAAAATAGGTAGAAAGCCGACTCTTTGCATCACGCACCAAAATATACCTATATTTTTACCAAATATTTTAAATGCACCATTTTGGTTCACTAATATTTTTATTTCCTTTACTATGCTATATAAATTCTGTAATCAAACAACAAAAAGCACACTTTTATAGCGTCAGAATTTTTATTTCCACACGTGCTTAAAGTTGGCGTGCATTTTGCTTTATTTCGACAACGTTTAACTCGTTGAATGTCCCATAACAGGGAGAAATGACAAGAAGTGCAGATGCCATTGCGCTATTTTAATACAGGATGCTTTCGCTAATGGATCAACCCGTCGGGATCGACTATCGCCTTTTAGTGGATAACTTAACCACCGCCATTTTACTGGTCGATAACCAGCTGAATATTTTTTATTTAAATTCTTCTTGTGAAGCTTTGTTTGACATCAGTTTGCTGCGTGCTTCAGGTCAACCTGTTTTAAATTTGCTGCATATGCCCGATGATGAGTTTAATACCGAAGAAGCGTTATTAAATACTTTCGTCACAGGACAACCTTATACCCGTCGTGAAGCCACCATTAGTGTCAACTTTAAAGATATACATGTGGATTATACGGTTTCACAAATAAACGCTCAAAAGCCGTATCACCCACTTCTACTGATAGAATTAAATCCGATTGATCGGATGTTGAAAATCTCTAAAGAAGAAAACCTGATTCAACAACACCAGGTTGCACGACAACTGATTCGCGGTGTGGCGCACGAAATTAAAAATCCTTTAGGCGGCATTCGTGGTGCAACCCAATTGCTGGCACGCAGCTTAAATGATCCTCAATATTCAGAATTCACTGACATTATCATTAGTGAAGTGGATCGTTTACGTAATCTGGCAGACACCATGCTCGGGTCTCGCCAATTGCCAAGTTATGAATTAGTCAATGTACATGAGCCACTCGAACGTGTCCGCTCACTCATTACCAATCAAACCAAAAAGAAAATCAAAATCACCCGTGACTATGATTTGTCTTTACCCGATGTTATGGCAGACCGCGATCAACTGATTCAGGTCATGCTCAACATTAGTGTAAATGCAGTCCAAGCCATGATGGAAAATAAAGAATTTTTTGTAGACCATCAACCTGAACTTATTTTGCGAACACGGATTCAGCGTCTGGTCACCATTAATGGTGTGTTAAAGCGCTCTGCTGTTCGTATTGATATTGAAGACAATGGCCCGGGTGTACCGGAAGAAATTTTAGAATCGGTGTTTTACCCACTGGTCACAGGACGTGCTAAAGGCACAGGGCTCGGTTTGAGCATTGCACAAAATATTATGCATCAACATAGTGGAATGATTGAATGCCAATCAGTTCCAGGAAAAACAGTCTTTAGCTTATATTTACCTTGGGAGTTTAACCATGTCGCGAAATAAAATATGGGTAATTGATGATGATCGCGCCATGCGCTGGGTATTGGAAAAAACATTCAAAGAAGAAGGTTTTGACGTTACCAGTTTTGAAGAAGCACAATCTGCGCTCGATCAACTTAATATAGATGCGCCTGATGTGATTTTGACTGATATCCGCATGCCGGGAATCGATGGTCTCACTTTCTTGGGTAAAGTGAAAGGTAGCCATCCGGATTTGCCTGTCATTATTATGACCGCTCATTCAGACCTGGAATCTGCGGTATCCAGCTATCAAACCGGTGCTTTTGAATATCTGCCAAAACCGTTCGATATTGATGAAGCATTGGCATTGGTTAATCGTGCAATTTTACATATTGCCAAGTTACAACAACAAGAATCTGCAAAAACAGCACCGCCTATTCAAACGACCGAAATCATTGGTGAATCACCTGCAATGCAGGAAGTTTTCCGTGCCATTGGCCGTTTGTCACAGTCGCATATTACCGTACTGATTAATGGTGAATCTGGTACAGGTAAAGAACTCGTTGCGCATGCCCTGCATCGTCATTCACCACGTAGCAGCAAACCTTTTATTGCCTTAAATATGGCTGCTATTCCAAAAGACCTGATCGAAACTGAACTTTTCGGTCATGAAAAAGGCGCATTTACCGGAGCGAACTCGCAACGTCAAGGTCGTTTTGAACAAGCCAATGGCGGCACACTATTTTTAGATGAAATTGGTGACATGCCATTTGAAACCCAGACACGTTTACTGCGTGTTTTGGCAGATGGTGAATTCTATCGTGTCGGTGGACACATCCCGGTCAAAGTGGATGTTCGTATTGTCGCAGCAACTCACCAAGACTTGGAAAAACTGGTTCATGACGGTCGCTTCCGTGAAGATTTATATCATCGCCTGAACGTGATCCGTATTCACATTCCAAAACTGGCGCATCGTAGTGAAGACATTCCAATGTTGGCGCAGCACTTCTTGGCACGCGCAGGTAAAGAATTGGGAGTGAATCCTAAAATCTTGCGCCCAGAAACCCAAGAGTACATGCAACAATTACCGTGGCAAGGCAACGTCCGTCAGTTAGAAAATACCTGTCGCTGGCTTACAGTCATGATTACTGGCCGTGAAGTTTATCCTGAAGATTTACCGTCTGAATTGAAACAAATTCCAATTCAACGTTCGGGTGACGAAGCCCAACCTCATGGTACTTTTGATCGTGTTTCACTGCATCACTGGGATGAACTATTGGCTCAATGGGCAATCCAAAAGCTTAAAAACGGTGAAATGAAGATTTTAGACATTGCTACACCCATGTTCGAGCGTACTTTAATTACTGCCGCTTTACAGCAAACCCGTGGTCGTAAACGTCATGCTGCTGAATTGCTCGGCTGGGGACGTAATACCTTAACGCGCAAGCTCAAAGAACTGGGCATGGACACGGCAGATGATGATGTTGAAGAAGAAGTCATCGAGAACTAAAATTTTTTAGCACTACAAAAAATAAAAGCTCCTTCAGGAGCTTTTTTATTAGATTCTATTTATGCCGTAAAACCGACATAACGAGAATATCCTGCTATGCCCAAATCAGATTGAAAAATCAAATAATCTGGATAAGTTGATTGCGTGATTTCTGCAAACATATTTACCTGATCATCATTGGCATGCAGATCATCAACCGAACGTGGCATGGTCTGCTCAAATTCATCGGTCATATATTCAAAACCGATATCCATGGCAATAAATAAGGTATGTTCACAGGGCTGTACATACTGCTCTTCAGCCCAGTTAATGACGTTTTGTTGACAATGTGGACACTGAATGTTGTCCGTTGCTTGAATGGATAATGGAATAAGTTGATAAGCCATATAAAAATAAGTCTGTTTGCTATAAGCCCATTTTAGCAAATTATTTAGATGACTTTATTTTTTCCAAGCAAGATTTTCAATAAAAAAGGGAATCTGAAGATTCCCTTTTTAAATGTCATGTTTTTAAGATTATATTTTTTAAGATCAGGATTTTATTTATGCGCAGATTTATAACGCGATAACGCAGTGACCGCCACAGCAGAAATGACAACTGCCGGCAAACTTGCCATTAAAATACCGGTGGTTCCCAAACCGAGTGCCAAGATTTTCCCGGTAAGTAATGGTCCAGTCATTGCACCCAAACGCCCCATAGAAATCGCACTGCCCACACCAGTCACCTTACCGGTACCCGAATAGAAGATTGGCGAAATACCGTACAGAATTGATTGACCACCGGTTGAGAAGATCCCGCCCATCACACCCGCCAAAACCAACATTGGGATAGAGGTTGTTGTGAATAACAGACTTAGGGCAACAAATAAACCACTATAGATAATCACTGCCATCTGCCAGAGTTTTAAACGGTCCAGCAAGTAACCCAAACCTAGCGTACCTATCACAGCACCGACTTGGAAAATCAGCATGATGCTGAATGCTTCTTGCTTAGACAACCCTTGTTCCATCAACAAGTTAGGCAACCAGCTAATCAAAATATAATTGATCATCAGGGTAAAGAAGAATCCCACCCAAAGTGGCAAGGTGTTTTTATATTGCTGGTTTTTAAACAATACTTGCGCCATTCCCGGAACTACTGCTGTAGACACTTGCGCTACAGCTTTTGGCTTGTCTTTAAGAATAAACGCCATACATGGAATAAGCGCTAAAGGTGTTAAGCCACCAATCAGGAACAAGGTTTGCCATTGAATCTCAGGTAATAGAATTGCCAGACCTGCAACAAAGATCGCGCCTACCGGTAAACCACAATACATCAGGCTATTTAACTTGCCACGATTGGCTTCCGTCGCTTCATCACCCACCACTGAAATCATGGTCGGCATTGCTGCCCCCAACCCAAGTCCGGTAAAGAAGCGCGCTGCATATAAAACTTCTACGCTTGGCGCAATTGCAGTCAGCGACATGAATACACCAAAAATACCAATAGATAACATCAGAACTTTCTTTTGCCCCAAATAGTCAGCAATACGCCCACCAAAGAATGCACCAAACAGCATTCCAAATACGCCTAAACTAAAGACATAACCCATCTGAACCTGATCCAAACCGAATGTCGCTGCAATTCCCTTAGCGGCTATACCCGGTGCTTGAAGATCGAAACCTTCAAAAAATGCGACCCAAAAACACAAAAATATCGTTAAGATTTTTTGTAGTTTCCCTGTGTGTGTTTGTGCCATGATCGATCTCCATCAATAGTATACAAATCGTTTTTACAATGACGATTCATCTCGCTATTCTCTGTGCAATCGTTCGATAGAAATACCACGACAATAGTCGGATTTCATGGCTCTAAAATAGTAAAGAGCTATCAAATTAGACTTAAAAGATTAAACAAATAGACTTTTTAAATATTAATTGTATTAATTTTAATTTATTTTCAAATACTTATATTTATAGTAGTTATTAATGATGAAATCATAGTCAGAATTGATTCATGAAAATTAGGCGATAAAAAAGCCCGCATTTCACGGGCTTTTTAACTTTAAAATCTTAAGCAGATTTTTTAGCTTGTGCATTCTTACGAATGGTAATCATGACGAGCTGTACCGCAGCTGGGGTTACACCTGGAATACGGCTGGCTTGCGCCAAAGTTTCAGGACGTACCTCTTTCAACTTCAAGGTAATTTCACGAGATAAACCAGAAACAATGTCATAGTCAAAATCGGCAGGAATACGTGTTTCTTCCAGACGCTTCATTTGCGCAACATCTTCATGCTGACGGTTGATGTAACCCGCATATTTCACTGCAATTTCAATTTGCTCACCGACAAATGGCGTCACTTCAGAATTGGTTAATTCTGCAATTTGAGCAAAACTGATATTTGGGCGTTTAAGTAAATCAATCGCGCTACATTCTTTTGAAAGATCCGCACCTGTCATCTCAACGAATTTCTTACCCATTGGATTGTTTGGCGCAGCCCATAAGTGCTGTAGACGACCTGTTTCTTTCTCAACGGCTTCCATTTTTTCACAGTAAGCTGCCCAACGCGTATCATCAACCAAGCCCATTTCACGACCGATTGCAGTTAAACGTTGATCTGCATTGTCTTCTCGAAGCATCAAACGATATTCGGCACGTGAGGTAAACATACGGTACGGTTCTTTAGTCCCAAGTGTAATCAAGTCATCGACAAGCACACCCATATACGCTTCATCACGTTTTGGTGTCCATTGTTCTTGATCCCAAGCACGGCGTGCTGCGTTCAAGCCTGCAAGCAGACCTTGTGCACCAGCTTCTTCATAACCGGTGGTACCGTTAATTTGACCGGCAAAGTACAGATTATTGATCGCTTTAGTTTCAAGCGAAAATTTCAATGCTTGTGGATTGAAGTAATCATATTCGATCGCATAACCCGGACGAAGGATATGTGCATTCTCCATACCACGAATTGAACGAACGAGTTCAAACTGCACGTCAAATGGTAAAGAAGTCGAAATACCATTTGGATAAAGTTCATGCGTATCTAAGCCTTCAGGTTCCAGGAATACCTGGTGAGAATTTTTATCCGCAAATTTATGGATTTTATCTTCAATTGATGGGCAATAACGTGGACCCACACCTTCAATTTTACCTGTATACATCGGTGAACGGTCGAGTCCGCCACGGATGATTTCGTGCGTACGTTCATTGGTATGCGTGATATAGCAGTTCACTTGTTCCGGATGCATAGATGCATCGCCCATGAATGACATGGTCGGAGACGGAAAATCCCCCGGCTGCGGCGTCATCACAGAGAAATCCACTGAACGCGCATCAATACGTGGCGGTGTACCTGTTTTTAAGCGACCGACTGGTAAATTCAATTCACGTAAACGCGCAGCCAGTGAAATTGATGGCGGATCACCCGCACGACCACCGCTAGATTTTTCAAGTCCGACATGGATCACACCACCCAGGAATGTACCCGTCGTCAATACAACCGTTTTCGCATCAAAGCGAATACCCATTTGAGTCACAACACCTTTAACGGTATCGCCTTCCACAATCAAATCATCAGCTGCTTGCTGGAAAATATCTAGGTTTGCCTGATTTTCTAGAGTTTCACGAATCGCAGCTTTAAAACGAACACGGTCAGCCTGTGCACGTGTTGCACGTACTGCTGCACCTTTACGTGAATTTAAAATACGGAATTGAATACCACCTTTATCGGCAGCCAATGCCATAGCACCGCCTAAAGCATCAATTTCACGGACTAAATGTGATTTACCAATACCACCGATGGCAGGATTACAGCTCATCTGCCCTAAAGTCTCAATGTTATGAGTTAAGAGCAAAGTCTGGCGACCCATACGCGCTGCAGCAAGTGCCGCTTCGGTACCTGCGTGACCGCCACCGATAACAATGACATCGTAAACTTTAGGATAATGCATAATGGTTTGAGAGATAAAAAAGAATGACGGAGTATTATATCAAAACTTGGAAAGATAAGTTGACAAAATAAGTCGATTTTATCAATGAAAATAGGATTGCCAAGCTCGGCATAAAAAATTGAAATGTAATCATGCTTTGCAGATTTACTATAGAAACAAAACACTTAGTTGGCAAAAATTTACGTGATTGGCATTGTTTTATTCTGGTTGTTTTTTAAGCTATAGGTTGGTTACATTACAAATAAGGTATAAAAGATGAATAAGAATTTCCTCCTCTCATCCATCCTCTGTGGTTTATGTCTCGCACCGTTTGCAGCCTCAGCAAATGATAAAGTTGAAAAAGTATATGATTCTCAAAGATACCAAAAGGTGTGTAAAGGTAAGAGCCAAGGCGCGCCAGTCAGTTTTGCATATCGCGGTATTATCTGGAATGGTACTTGTGAACCTCAATTCTTCCCTTCCGGCAAAAATGCTTCAGTGAGTGGAGATGAAGCAGAGTTAATGAATGCATGTAGTGGAGATATGAATGCTAAAATGGCAACTGTAAATGGTACTGAGATGAAAGGTAAATGTGCTTTAGGATTTATGGCACCTCGACCTACTTCTCAACCTCCAATGCAGTCTCCACCCCCTATGCAACATCAAATGCAAACTCAACCACAAATGTAACCCCCAACCTGAACTTCCGTCTCAATAATGAGTATAAAATACTAATTTTATTCAAATTATTAACGGGTGAAAGGATTACTTTTACCCGTTTTTCATATTGCTAATTTAAAAAACTGGTTTAAACTCAAAACATATTAAGGATAAAAATATAAAAAGGATATTCCATGGATTCGGGGCTATTTACTTTTTTTTTACCCATGGCTCTTGCCATCATGATGACTGGATTAGGGCTAGAACTTACGGTTAAAGATTTTCTTCGCGTACAACGCCATCCTAAAGTTATTTTTTTAGCTCTATTTACACAATTGATCGTTCTGGTCCTGATCGCGTTTTTAATCTGTATCCTGTTAAAACTCCCGCCGCTTTTAGCTGTGGGCCTGATGCTACTTGCCGCTTCACCAGGCGGGCCAACTGCAAATTTAATCAGCTATCTTTTCAAAGGTGATGTGGCTCTTAATCTCACTCTCACCACGATCAACTCCCTGATTTGTACTTTTACGCTACCTTTTATCGTAAATCTGTCGATTCGTTATTTTCTAGGTGAGCATCCAAAAATTGGGATGCCGACTGAAAAAATCACCCAAGTATTTTTAATTGTTTTCATCCCGGTTTGTTTGGGAATGTTTATTCGTTCAATTGCACCCAACATTGCATTAAGACTAAATAGACCCATGCGATTATTTTCCGTACTGTTTTTATTCTTAATTTTCTTTTATGCCTTATATAGAGAACGTTTAAACATCGTTGAATATTTTGCCGATATTGGACTTGCAACTGCGCTTTTTTGTTTTACCAGTTTATTGCTTGGCTATCTTATACCGCATCTGGCGGGGGTATCTGATAGACAAGTACGTGCATGTACCTTTGAGATCGGTATTCATAACACCTCGGTTGCAATGACAATAGCACTGTCCGTGTTATCCAGTACCACCATCGCCCTACCTGCAGGTATCTATTCTATTTTTATGTATGTTTTTGCTTTTATATTTGGCTATATTTTAACAAGACGCCCAGCTCTACTTAAAGAAGAAAATCCCAAAGTCCTCAATGATTGAATAAATATCTGATTCATAGCTGCAATAGATCTTTTAATAGGCATACCCTGTAATATGAATCAGATCTAAGTAAAATAATGATTCCACCGCTCAATTACTTTCATTCCACCCATAAAAATTAAAATAACTTCAGGCAATTAGAGTTGCCCTGATCAACGGTCAATTCTCGCTATTCCATATTCTTTATTTATCCGCTATACACTTAGTAGTATTCAATTTAGTAAAAATCATTACAAGAAAACTTAGCCTAATCAAAAAAAGAACGAACAAAGAAAAGGAGATTTCGAATGGATTCAGGAATCATCACTATTTTATTGCCTTTAGCACTTGCCATCATCATGATTGGTTTAGGGCTGGAGCTCACACTTAAAGATTTTGCCCGCGTAACCCAGCAACCCAAGGTCGTTTTCATTGCCCTGTTTTGCCAATTGGTTGTTTTAGTCAGTATTGCCTTTATCATTTGCAAAGTTTTAGCGCTTTCGCCTCTTCTTGCTGTGGGCTTAATGCTACTTGCAGCATCCCCCGGCGGAAGCACAGCCAACCTGTTTAGTTATCTTTTTAAAGGTGATATTGCGCTAAACATCACATTAACAGCGATCAATTCAGTCATGGCCGCTTTTACCCTGCCTTTTATTGTCAATTTTTCCATTCAATACTTTATGAACGATGGTCAGCAAATTAGCTTGCAGCTCGGCAAAATACTGCAAGTGTTTGCCATTATTATCCTTCCTGTCTGTATTGGCATGCTGATTCGACACTATGCACCACACTTCACGGCAAAACTGAATAAACCACTACGTATTTTTGCGGTGAGCTTTCTGGTGCTGATTATTATGGGTGCAGTCGCGAAAGAACGTCATCAAATTTTGGACTATTTAGCGCAAGTGGGCTTGGCGACGGTTTTATTCTGTTTATGTAGTTTGATGATTGGTTATTTTGTACCGCGCTTGCTGGGTATTCATAGCGCTCAAGCACGTGCCTGTGCCTTTGAAATTGGCATCCATAACAGCACACTTGCCATGACCATTGCCTTTACCATCATGGCAAGCTCTACTATTGCTATGCCCGCTGCGGTGTATTCAATTTTCATGTATGTTTTTGCTGCTGCATTTGGCATGTTACTCAATAAATTTGCACCCCAGCCACATGCCGTAGTGAGTTAATTGATTGGGTTCAAATAAAAGGATGATCCATATACGTCCTTTTATTTTCAGGATAGTTTTTATCAATATATAGTTGTTTAAGCCTGAGTTCCGTTACAATGCTATTTTTAAAAACACAAATTTAGGTTATCTCCGTGAAGTGGTTACAAATTCATATTACCGTTGATCAAGCTCAAGTCGATTTTACTGAAACCCTACTCAGTTCATTAGGTGCCGTTAGCGTAACTTTAGATGATGCTGAAAATCAGGACTTACTTGAACCACTTCCAGGTGAAACTCCACTTTGGAATAAAGTCATTGTGACTGGCATCTATGCCCAAGAAGAAGGTGAAGAAATTGATGTTGATGCTTTAAGGACATTTATTACAGCACAAATGCCTGAAGCACCATTACACCATGAATTTCTTGAAGACCAAGAATGGGAACGTACCTGGATGGATGCGTACGAGCCGATTCAAATCGCAGATAAATTCTGGATCGTACCTGAATGGATGGAATCACCTGATCCAGAGGCTGTGAATCTTAAATTAGACCCAGGTTTGGCATTTGGTACCGGTAACCATGCAAGTACTTTCTTGTGCTTACAGTGGCTCGGAAAAACTGATGTTAAAGATAAAATTGTCATCGATTATGGTTGTGGTTCAGGCATTTTAGGCGTTGCTGCACTCTTATTAGGTGCCAAAAAAGTATATGCCACGGATATTGACCCTCAAGCCGTTCTTGCCACTCAACAAAATGCTGAATTGAATGGTGTACTAGAGAACTTATTTGTTGGTTTGCCTGATGAATTCAATGAAGAGTTTAAAGCTCAAAAAGCAGATGTATTTGTCGCAAACATTCTTGCTGGCCCGCTCATGGCACTTGCGCCTGAATTCGCAACTTTAATTAAATCTGAGGGAGAGTTCGCACTTGCTGGCATATTAGAAGAGCAAGTTGCTGATGTTTCTAGTGTTTATTCTGAGTTTTTTGATATACTCGAAGTCGAAAAACGCGAAGAACATTGGTGCCGAATTTCGGGAAAACGCCAAACTACCCATTAAAATTTTGAATAGACTATGAGCGAAAAACAAACCTACTGCCCTAACTGTTTTACCAAGTATAAAGTCTCCGTGGCTCAACTGACAGTTGCTAGCGGCATGGTTTGTTGCGCAAAATGTTCGACAAATTTTAATGCGTTAACGCATCTTGTAGTAGAAAAAGAGCAATCTTCTTCTACTACATCGACTCCCTCTCCAAATCTTGACAATAAAAAACCTCAATCTAATGAGATGAATGCTGAGACCTTCATGGCAGATCAGCACCCAGAACAACATTTACTAGATATTTTCGATCGGAAAGTAGAAAACTCCAATATTGATTTAAAAACCTATCTCAACAATTTGAATTATTTCAGTACAGAACCGATTGGAACTTACCCTGCTCTCAATTGGTCTGAAAAATCAGAACAAGAGGACAAAAAAAGCTCCTGGAACTATGTTTTATGGGGTGTTGTCAATTTATGTTTGATTAGTTTACTTATTTTTCAGTTTTTTTGGTTTAACCCGAAAATTTTAAACAATAGTCCTATGTTTAGTGCTTTATTTAATACGGCATGCCAGACATTCAAGTGTTCTGCGATGGAACAGAATTATCGCCTTATATCAACCAATAAAGTTAAAATAAAAAAAATTTCGAAGAAAGAGACCCAATTTACCGGTGAGCTCATCAACTACCATTCTAAAAGTTTAGCCCTGCCGATTATCAAGGTGAATTTAAAAGATAATGGAGAAATTATTTCTTCTTATTCTTTCCAGCCTTCTGAATATTTGATTGACAGCCTTACAGGAATACAACGAATTCCACAAAATAGTCCTTTTAAATTTAAGTTTAGCCTTCCTGTGGAACGTAAAAGCTTTGATACCTATAGTTTGGAAATAATTCGACCTTAATATTGAAAAAAACTATTAAAAAACGCAAAAAAATGTAAAAAAAATGCAGTTTTCTTGCTCACTTTTTCTTAGACAATGCTATCATACGCGCCACGAAAGCTTTGTGCTGCAAACTCCTCACTATTTTCACAACAATTATAGTTTAGCTTATATGCGCTTTATCCTGATAATGCGTATTGAGTAGATTTTTTTGTTTTGATTTTGGTCGGTAACAAATATTAAACTATTGTTACGCTTAATTTTCGATCAAAAACGTCGAGTTGTGGCAAGCTAAATGTACAAGTTTTTAGAACTTCCGTTTTAGGACCTAAAACGGAATTTAAATTTTAGACCACTTTTATATATCCCTTTACCCAAGTGATATTTGATTTTTCGGATTAATTCGCATGAATAGCAAATCTCCTATTTTTACTGCACAATCTGATGTCGCTCTTCGTATTCACGTAGATCGCGCAGTTCGCCATTATTTTGCACAATTGCAAGGCGAGCAACCTTCTCAGGTATATGACATGGTGCTGGCAGAAATGGAGAAACCTCTTCTATCTGTAGTTCTAGAATATACGCGTGGTAACCAGACACGCGCTGCTGAGATTCTCGGATTGAACCGTGGTACTTTACGTAAAAAGTTGAAAGCTCACGGTTTAATGAGTGAATAAATGATAAAATGCTCACGGTTACCGTGGGCATTTTTTTTATCTTATATTTTGCCTGCTGTTTTAATCTAGACCTTTAATATTGTTGACGAAAATCATGACTATTAAACGCGCTTTAATCTCTGTATCTGATAAATCAGGGATCGTTGAATTTGCTAAAAACCTCGTGGCTCTTGGGGTAGAAATTTTATCTACTGGCGGTACCTATAAGTTGCTTAAAGACAACAATATCGCTGTAGTGGAAGTTTCAGAGCACACTGGGTTCCCGGAAATGATGGATGGTCGTGTTAAAACACTACATCCAAAAATTCATGGGGGCATCTTAGCTCGCCGTGGTCTAGACGAAGCGGTAATGCAAGAACACAACATCGATGCAATCGATCTAGTGGTTGTTAACCTTTATCCGTTTGCTGCAACCGTTGCTAAACCGAACTGTTCATTGGCTGATGCGATTGAAAACATCGACATCGGCGGTCCGACGATGGTTCGTGCTGCTGCGAAAAACCATGCCTCTGTGGGTATTGTGGTTAATGCTTCTGACTACGACACTGTAATTGCTGAAATGAAAGCAAACGGTGCATTATCTTACGAAACTCGTTTCGACTTGGCAGTTAAAGCATTTGAACATACTGCGCAATATGATGGCATGATCGCTTCTTACCTTGGCGCTCGTGTAGGTAAAGAAGAAGGTCAAGCAGATAAATTTGCCCGCACTTTCAACACTCAATTGAACAAAGCACAAGATTTACGTTACGGTGAAAACCCGCATCAATCTGCTGCATTCTATGTAGAAAGTACTGCGACCGAAGCTTCTGTTTCAACTGCGAAACAACTTCAAGGTAAAGAACTTTCTTATAACAACATTGCAGATACAGACGCAGCGCTTGAATGTGTTAAATCATTCGCGAAACCTGCTTGTGTGATTGTTAAACATGCTAATCCATGTGGTGTTGCAGTATGTTTAGACGGTATTCAAGCGGCTTATGATCTTGCATATGCAACAGATCCTGAATCTGCATTCGGCGGCATCATTGCATTCAACCGTGAATTAGACGTAGCAACTGCACAAGCAATTGTTGATCGTCAATTCGTTGAAGTGATCATTGCCCCAAGTATTGCTGATGGCGTACTTGAAGTGACTGGCGCGAAGAAAAACGTACGTGTACTTGTATGTGGCGAACTTCCAGCTATTGATGCACGTCAATCGCAACTTGATTATAAACGCGTAAATGGCGGTTTACTGGTTCAAGACCAAGACTTGGGCATGATCACTAAAGATGATCTTAAAGTAGTCACCAAACGTGCGCCGACTGAACAAGAAATTGATGACATGATCTTCGCTTGGAAAGTGGCGAAATACGTAAAATCAAACGCAATTGTTTATGCGAAAAACCGTCAAACGATTGGTGTGGGTGCAGGTCAAATGAGCCGCGTAAACTCTGCTCGTATTGCAGCGATCAAAGCTGAACATGCTGGTCTAGTGGTTGAAGGTGCAGTTATGGCATCGGATGCATTCTTCCCATTCCGTGATGGTATTGATAACGCTGCGAAAGCCGGCATCAAATGCATTATCCAACCGGGTGGTTCTATGCGTGATGAAGAAACCATTGCAGCAGCTGATGAAGCTGGTATCGCAATGGTATTCACCGGCATGCGTCATTTCCGTCACTAATTGATGGATTGAAAATGTAATGACAACGTCATTCATGTCAAATAAAACAGATTTTTAAATCTTGCATAAAGTCCTCTCCTTTTCAGGCTGAGGACTTTATGTCATTTTCGATTCATGGAGTATGAACCGATGAATATTTTAGTTTTGGGTAATGGCGGTCGTGAACATGCATTGGCATGGAAAATCGCACAAGACGATAAAGTTGCTAAAGTCTTTGTTGCTCCGGGCAATGCTGGCACAGCAACAGAAAACAAATGTGAAAACGTCAATTTAAGCATTTTAGACAATGCTGCGATTATCGACTTTGCTAAAAATAATGCCATTGATTTAGTCATTGTTGGCCCAGAAGCACCGCTAGTCAATGGTGTAGTAGATGCTTGCCGCGCGGCAGATGTAAAAGTTTGGGGTCCAACTCAATTTGCGGCTCAATTAGAAGGCTCTAAAGCTTTCGCAAAACATTTCTTGAAACGTCACAATATTCCAACAGCATTTTACGATGTGTTCACGGAAGTTGATGCTGCTAAAGCATTTGTTGAAAAAAATGGTGCGCCAATTGTAATCAAGGCCGATGGTCTTGCTGCGGGTAAAGGCGTCATCGTCGCCATGACCAATCAAGAAGCATTTGATGCGATTGATGACATGCTTGCCGGCAACAAATTTGGTGATGCCGGTTCACGTGTAGTTATCGAAGAATTCCTTGCGGGTGAAGAAGCGTCTTTCATTTGTATGATTGATGGTGACAACATCCTGCCAATGGCAACTTCTCAAGATCACAAACGCATTTTTGAAGGCGACCAAGGTCCAAATACTGGCGGTATGGGTGCTTACTCTCCGGCGCCTGTTGTGACTGCTGAAGTATTTGAAAAAACCATGAACGAAGTGATGCGTCCTACCGTTGAAGGTATGAAAAAAGATGGTCACGTTTACACTGGTTTCTTATACGCAGGCTTGATGATTGACGACAAAGGTCAACCGAAAGTGATCGAATTCAACTGTCGTTTTGGGGACCCTGAAACTCAACCAATCATGATGCGTTTAAAATCATCTTTGGTGGATTTGGTTGAAGCCGGCATTGCAGGCAACTTACCTGCTGAAGCTGAATGGGATGAGCGCAAGACTGTCGGTATCGTACTGGCATCTAAGGGCTATCCTGAAACTTCAAGCAAAGATGATGTGATTTCTGGTTTAGACACCGAAATGACGGATGCCAAAGTATTCCATGCAGGTACAGCGACCAATGCCAATGGCAAAGTTGTGACTGCTGGCGGTCGTGTACTATGTGTAACTGCATTAGGTAACACGATTGGCGAAGCTCAAGCAAAAGCATTAGAGCTTTGTGAAAAAGTAACTTTTGATGGTGTTCAATATCGTAAAGATATTGGTTACCGTGCAATTGCTCGTGAACAAGCTTAATTCTTTTAAAGAATAGATTAAGCCTAAAAAGCCCACATCTTCGTGGGCTTTTTAATATGTTTTATGCTCACCAGTTTTAAAATATAAGTATGATTTCAAGAAGCTGATATTTCACACTAAAACCTAGTCAGCTACACCTCCTCCTTCAAATAAAGCTTAAGCACATGTTTTTAAATAACTAAAAAATCATTTCGTATAAGGTGTATTATGTTAATAATAGACAAACTTTAAAGAACAAAAAAATGTGTGAATGCCAATCTGTAGGTAATTTTTTTGTATGTCCTACTTTTTCAGATATTTTCAGCCATAACTACGATATGAAACGTCAGTTTCCTCACTACTTCATTGAAGATACTCCATGCGAAGAAGCAGAACCAAAATTTGATTATGGTAAGTTTTATTATGCTTGTGCTGAGTGTCAGCAGGCCTGGTATTTTGAGTGTTACCCCAGCGAATCAACATATCCTATTTTTGGAATTAAAATTTCTGATATCAACCAAGTATTAAGTCAAAATAAAATCAATAGTATTAAGCAATACTTAGTGGTTTTAGCTCATGAAGGTTTTTCAGAGAGTAAGTGTATTCATAAAGAGTGTATGAACTATTCACTTAATGGAATTAAGGTATGCCTTAATCATTTTGGATACAAATTTAGTTCCCATTAATACCCCATTTAACATAATGGTGCTTATACGAAATGCGATTTTAAGATTACTTTAAGATCAATACCTTACAGTAAATCATACCCTCTAGAACGATCGTGTTCAACCGACTTGGAAACAAGTCGGTTTTTTTATGAGCATTTTTGGCACTTATTGCTAACAACTTTGTTTAAAAAATAATCTTTTTTGAGTTTTCGCTGATTTCTCAAGGCTTTTATTTCCTGAATAATTCACAAACTCTTCGAAACAATATTTGGTATAAAAACTTGCTTCCTCTCCCACCTTTATTATTTCGTCATTAACAAACTCACTATGTCGTTTTTATCCTGAATTTACCCTACAAAACTTCAGAAAAAAACCCTAAGAACAAAGACCTAGAGCGTTAAGACAAAACAGGGAAGTTTAGAATTTTCACTTATCCATTTTTCAGCTTTATATTTTCAAAAAACTTATATAGCAGCTAAATACAGTAAATGATCAGTTTTATTAATTTCAATAAACTTAATCTATTGTTTTATGAGTTATTTTATTAAAACCCTAATCTTTGTTATGAAAAATCAAGCTAAGTATAAGATTTATAATCACTATTATGCATAACAAAAAATTGCTATGATTATGCAAATTTAAAGATAGCTTGAATGATTAAAGCTGCTTTGAATACAGCGACTTGCTGTTCACAGTTTTACATTTATTTGCTTATGCGACTGATCTCTGATTGCATTGAATTTCAGGTCTATTTAAAGTCGTATACATTAATCAGTATTTACTGATTCAAGCTTGATTTTAATCTCTCTAATAAATGATTCGTAAATTTAAAGCCAAAATTAAATTTACCTGGGATGAACACATGAAAAAGCTCCTTGGACTTGTTTTAGGCCTAACCGTTGGTTTGGCAGGCTGCTCTAAACCAGAAGCACCTGCAACTGATGCGGCAAAAAGTGATACAGCAAAAGAACAAACGGTTGTAATGGCATCAACGGGTTCAGATGCAGACATCTGGCGTTATATTGCGACATTGCCTGAAACAAAAAAAGCAGGTATCAAACTTGAAGTGAAAAACTTCACTGACTATGTTGCTATGAATACCGCTGTTGCCAACAAAGAAGTTGATATCAATGCATTCCAGTCTTATGCGTATTTGGTAGCATTCAATGCTTCTAATAAAGATAAAATTGCACCGGTTTCTACTACTTATCTTGAACCGATGGGTATTTATTCAAGCAAAGTAAAAAAAGTTGAAGAATTTGCCAATGGTGCAACGATTGCCATTCCAAACGATGCAGCCAATGAAGCACGTGCCCTATTGCTTCTTCAATCTGCAGGTCTGTTAAAACTTAAAGCCAACTTTGACCCTGCAACAGGCACTCCAAACGACATTACTGAAAATGCTAAAAAAATCGTGATTAAACCGATTCAAATGGCGACTGCTGTTCGCGTAAAAGATGAAGTGGATGCGATTGTTTTAGGCAATACACTTGCTCTTGAGGGTGGTTTAAACGTCCTGAAAGATTCAATCTATTATGAGCCAGTAGACCAAAGCACCAAGTTAAATGTAAACATTTTAGCAACTGCTGAATCTCGTAAAGATGATCCTTTACTACAAAAAGTAGGTGCGTTGTATCACACTGAAGCTGTAAACAAATATGTGCAAGAAAAATTTGGTGGTACTAAGGTTGATGTAAATAAACCAATTAGTTATCTAACTGAAACAAAATAGTAATATAATCATTCAAACCAAACAGGCAAAGTGACTTTTGCCTGTTTTTTATTTTCTGCTTAGTTTTTGACGATATGATTGAATTTAAAAACATTTCAAAGCACTATCAGCTAAAAGGTCAAACCATCCGCGCTCTGGACCAAATTAATTTGGAAATTCCAGAAGGCAGTATTTTTGGCATTATTGGCTATAGTGGCGCAGGTAAAAGCACCTTAATTCGTTTGATTAACTTATTGGAACGGCCGAATGAAGGTCAGGTCATTATTAATCAAAAAGATTTTACTGCTTTGGATGCACGCTCATTACGTCAAGAACGTGCAAATATTGGTATGATCTTTCAGCACTTCAACTTATTACAAACCAAAACTGTCGCGGCAAATATTGAAATGCCACTGAAGCTTTTGGGTGTAAGTAAGGCTGAACGTGAAAAACGCTTAAACGAATTACTTGAGTTTATTGACCTCAAACATAAAAAAGATGCTTTTCCGGATGAGCTTTCAGGCGGACAGAAACAACGTGTCGGTATTGCCCGCGCACTTGCCAATCATCCTAAAATTTTACTCTGTGATGAAGCAACCTCTGCACTCGATCCGCAAACCACCAAATCTGTTTTAGCTTTACTTAAAAAAATCAATAAAGAACAGAACATCACCATTGTGATGGTCACTCATGAAATGGATGTGATTGAAACGGTTTGTGATTATGTCGCAGTGATGGAACAAGGTAAAGTCATTGAAACCGGCTCTACTCTTGAGATTTTCAGTCAGCCGCAGCATCCAACCACTAAAAACTTTATTCAAACGGTGCTTCAGCAACAGTTACCGGTCAATATTTTAAAAAACCTCGAAAATCAGAATCATAACAGTATTTATTGCCTGCAGTTTTTAGGCAAATCTGCTCAAGAAACTGTGGTACAAGCGGTCATTAAGAAGTTTGATATCAGTTTAAATATCCTGTTTGCCAACATGACCGAAATTAATGGCACCGTAATTGGACAAATGTTTATCCAATTGTTAGGTGATCCGGCAATTATTCAACAAGCAATTGAATTTTTACAACAAAATGGCGTAAAAGTTGAACATTCAGGAGAGCAGGTATGAGAGATTTAATCGTACAATGGTTGACTGAACTGACTGCACCATTTTGGCAGAGTTCCCTGTCGATTGACCAGTTTGTTACCGCCTTGCAAGAAACCTTTCACATGGTGTTCTTCGCGATGCTGTTTGGCGGAATTTGGGGCTTTATTCAGGGTATTGTTTTATTGGTTACTCGTCCTGAGGGTATCCTTCCCAATCGTGCGGTTTATCATATTCTCAACCCGATTGTGAATGCTCTCCGCTCGCTACCTTTCATTATTCTGCTCATTGCAGTTATCCCTTTAACCAAATTTTTAGTCGGCACCTCGATTGGCACATGGGCAGCAATTGTTCCCCTCACCATCTACATTGGTCCGTATATGGGACGCCTGATTGAAACTTCCCTATTAGAGGTGAATGAAGGGATCGTGGAATCTGCCCAAGCGATGGGTGCCACGCCTTTACAGATTATTTTCAAGTTTATTTTGCCTGAATCGCGCAGTTCACTGATTTTGAATTTAACCACGGCGACCATCAGTTTAATTGGTGCAACCGCGATGGCGGGTGCAGTCGGTGCCGGTGGTATTGGTGATTTGGCGATTTCATATGGCTATCAACGCTTTGATACCAGCGTGGTCATTTTAACCGTGATTGTGCTTTTGCTCTTGGTGCAAATTGTTCAGACCGTGGGTGAATGGCTCGCCAAGTTAAGATAAATATTGATCAGGTCAAATCTTTAAAACCCTCGTTTAGAGGGTTTTTATTTGGCAAAAATATTCTGCTTAAAAATAATGCAATTTCTGATTTTATCAATTAAAACATCAGCTATACCCAATATTATGATCAAAAATCTACTTGAAATTTGGTAAATATTAAGCCGTTCCCACATTAAGAGCATGCTAAAATAGCCGTCAGTTTTTGCAGGGACTCATTTATGCACTTTGTTCATCTTGGTATACATACAGAATTTTCAATTACGGAATCGATCGTACGTATACCTGATCTTATGAAAGCTGCAGTGAATGATGAAATGCCAGCTTTGGCATTAACAGATCTGTCCAACTTGCATGCCGCAGTTAAATTTTATAAAAAATGTCTGGATAAAGGCATTAAACCGATTTTGGGCAGTGTGATTCGCCTGAATGATGCAGAACATAAGGCAACCCTGCTTTCCATGACCAATAAAGGCTGGCGCAGTCTGACCGAAATTGTTTCGCGTGGTTTTATTGAAGGTCAACAGCTTGATATTCCTTGCGTAAAAAAAGAATGGGTGCTTGAACAGAATCAAGACATCATCGTGCTTTTAGGCATGCATAGTGATGTCGGCAAAATGCTCAATTCATCCAACCCGCAAAAAGCTGAAGCACTGCTAGAAGAATGGATTGAAAAATTTGGCAATCGGGTGTATTTGGCCCTGACCCGTACCGACCGACCGGATGAAGAAAGTTTCATTGCAGGAGCGGTTAAGCTGGCTCAAAAATACAATATTGGTGTCGTGGCACATAATGATGTGCATTTTATTGCACAAACTGACTTTGAAGCGCATGAAGCCCGTGTCTGTATTGCTGATGGCTATGTCCTCGGCGATAACCGTCGCCCACGTTCTTACAGTCCCGAGCAATATTTCAAAACTGCAGAAGAAATGACTGAACTGTTTTCAGACATTCCAACCGCGATTGAAAACACCTACCACATTGCCAAACGCTGTAATGTCAGCTTGCGTTTAGGCTTCAATGACCTTCCCGACTTTCCCATTCCAGAAGGCCATACCATTGATACCTTCTTTGAACATATTTCTAAACAAGGTTTGGAAGAACGCTTGAACTTTCTTTATCCCGTTGAAAAACGCGATGAAGACTGGCCAGAAATTCGCAAAAAATACGATGAACGTCTAGCTTACGAGATCGGGACGATCCTGAACATGGGGTTCCCCGGCTACTTCCTGATCGTGATGGACTTCATTCAATGGTCTAAAAATAATGGTGTCCCGGTCGGTCCGGGCCGTGGTTCAGGTGCGGGTTCCCTGGTGGCCTATAGCCTGAAAATTACCGATCTTGACCCACTGCGTTATGACCTACTGTTCGAACGTTTCTTGAACCCTGAACGTGTCTCAATGCCAGACTTTGACATCGACTTCTGTATCGCAGGTCGTGATCGGGTGATTGACTATGTGGCCCGTCATTATGGACGTGATGCAGTATCACAGATTGCCACTTTCGGAACCATGGCCGCAAAAGGTGCCATCCGAGATGTCGCGCGGGTACTGGGTAAATCTTATGGACTTGCTGACCGTATCTCGAAGTTGATCCCGACAAAACCCCTAGGTGTAGACCTGCGTGGTGCCATCGACATGGAACCCCAGCTTAAAGATATCGTCACCAATCCATCTAACCCGGATAATGATGATGCGGCTGAAATCTGGGAAATGGCCCTCAAACTCGAAGGCATAACCCGTAATACCGGTAAACATGCCGGTGGTGTGGTGATTGCACCCGGTAAAATTACCGACTATTCGGCAGTCATGTGCGATGCGGATGGTACCAACCGCGTCGCTCAATTCGATAAAGATGATGTTGAATCCGCAGGTCTGGTCAAGTTCGACTTCTTGGGTCTGCGTAACCTGACCGTTATTGAAGATGCGATTCAAAATATCAATAAACGCGTGGGGCCGGAAACAACAGTGGATATTGCACATATCCCGCTAGATGACGCCAAAGCCTATTCGATATTTGCAAATGCCAATACCACGGCGATCTTCCAGTTTGAATCCGTCGGCATGAAAAAAATGCTGAAAGAGGCGCGTCCAAGCAAGTTCGAAGAAATTATTGCCTTCGTATCCTTGTACCGTCCGGGTCCAATGGATCTTATTCCCGACTTTATCCATCGTATGCATGGTGGCGAGTTTGAATATCTGCATCCCTTATTGGAAGGCGTACTTGAACCGACTTATGGGATCATGGTTTATCAGGAACAGGTCATGCAAGCCGCACAGTACTGTGCCGGCTATACCCTCGGTGGCGCGGATATGCTGCGTCGTGCCATGGGTAAAAAGAAACCTGAAGAAATGGTCAAGCAGCGTCAAATCTTTATTGAAGGTGCTGCAAAAAAAGACATTGATGAAGCCACCGCCAACCATATCTTTGACTATATGGAAAAGTTCGCAGGCTACGGTTTTAACAAATCACATGCTGCCGCTTATGCACTGGTTGCTTACCAGACAGCATGGTTAAAAGCCTATTATCCGTCTGAATTTATGGCAGCGGTACTTACTTCGGAAATGCAGAATACCGACAGTATTGTATTTTTGATTGATGACTGCCGAATTAATGGCTTAGAAGTGTTCCCTCCTTCAATTAACATGTCTTTTTACCAGTTCCATGCCAGTGATGAAAAAACCATTGTTTATGGTCTAGGTGCAATTAAAGGCGTGGGTGAAGCAGCCATGCAATCGGTGATTGACTCACGTTTGCAGGATGGTCCTTACAAAGATTTATTCGATTTCTGCCATCGTATTGATTTGAAAAAAATCAATAAACGAACGTTAGAAGCACTCATCCGTTCAGGTGCTTTAGATTGTTTAGGCATTGATCGTGCCAGTATCATGGCGCAATTACCTGAAGCGGTTCAAGCAGCCGAACAAGCACGCTCTAATCGTGAAACCGGGATTATGGATTTATTTGGTGAAGTTGAAGAAGTTCAGCGCAAACCATCCAAACCGGTAAAACCATGGTCAGATGAAGTCCGACTTAAAGGCGAAAAAGATACGCTCGGCTTGTATTTAACCGGACACCCGATTGATGTTTATCGTCCAGAGTTAAAATCCTTTATTCCGGTACGAATTAACGAATTAACCCCGACACGTCGCGGAGTCACCACAGTTTTTGCCGGATTGGTGGTCGATGTTGCCAACTTCCCGAACCGGATGATGGTGACTTTAGACGATGGTACGGCACGTATAGAAGTTTCCGCCAATCATGAACGCTTCCAGCGTTTTAAAGATGTCATTCAGGCCGACCGTGTGGTGGTGATTGAAGGCGAAATCTATGAACGTGAAGGTTATGACCGTCCAATGGGACGCTTAACCAAAGCGTTCAGCCTGAATGATATTCGTCAAAAACGTGCCAATAGCATCCAGATTAAACTGAATCATGAACATCTGACCAAAACGTTAAGTCAGGATTTACAAAAGATTCTGCTTCCATTTTGTAATGTCGATATGTGTAATCATATTCCAATGCAATTACAAATTGATTATCCCTATGCTTCTGCGGAAGTTCACTTGGGTCTAAATTGGAAAGTCGCGCCACAGGATGAACTGTTGGCGAAATTGCGCGATTATTTTGGCAAAGATGTCATCCATATTGAATACCAAGTGAAATCCAAAGCCGCCAAGGCTGCGCATCATCAGGGCAAACCAGTCCAGATTGCACCGCCACCAGCCAATATCAGCATGGATGATGCGATGGATCTGTATCAGGCTGAAGCCAACCAATATTCTTAATTTTTAAATATTTAAATTCAAATCGGACACATTATGAGTCAAGTTGACAATGCTGTTGTTTCAGCACATCTCTCCCATGTGCGTATTGTCATGGTCAATACCACCCTACCTGCAAATATTGGTAGTGCTTTACGTGCAATGAAAACTATGGGCTTATGCAAGCTTGTCTTGGTTGCACCTAAAACCTATCCGCATCCAGATATCAATGCTTTGGCTGCGGGTGCTGTAGATTTAATTGAACAGATTGAAATTGTACCGACTTTAGAAGATGCAATTAAAGATTGTCATCTGGTTTTTGGCACCAGTGCACGTAGCCGTACCATTCCGTGGCCTTTGCTGGATGCTCGCCCTGCCGCTGAAAAATCACTGAATGCTGTAGTCAAAGATCAACAGGAAATTGCGATTGTATTTGGTCGCGAAGACCGTGGCCTGACCAATGAAGAATTGGCGATGGCCAATTATCACGTCACCATTCCAGTCAATGACGATTACGGTGTACTCAATGTTGCCCAAGCCATTCAGGTAATTTGCTATGAAATGCGTATGGCAGCCATGGCACTGACTGAACAGCAGGAAGATCCGGAAGCCACCATGCATGTAACCGATGAAATTGATATGCAGTGGGATGAGCCTTTGGTGACACATAAACAGATGGAACAGTTTTACCCGCATATTGAAAAAATGTTGGCAGAAATTGAATTTATGGATCCAAAAAATCCACGTTTATTGCCTTTACGCTTGCGTCGTCTATTTGGACGTATACAATTAGACCGTATGGAATATCATTTACTTCGTGGCATATTCACTCGTGTACAAGCCATGAATAGTGGTAAATGGAAAAAATCTACAGACAACAAGACAACAGATTCTTCAGAGGATCAACCTAATGCTTAAACAGCTCAGAGAAGACATACAGGCTGTATTCGCGCGCGATCCTGCAGCTCGAAACACCTTAGAAGTTCTAACAACTTATCCCGGCATACACGCGCTGATTATGCATCGTATTGCCCATGAACTTTGGCAAAAAGAGTGTAAAGGCTCTGCTCGTCTGCTGTCTTCTTTTAGCCGTTTTGCCACAGGCATTGAAATTCACCCGGGTGCAAAAATTGGTCGTCGTTTCTTTATCGACCATGGCATGGGTGTAGTGATTGGTGAAACTGCCGAAATTGGGGATGATGTCACGCTTTATCACGGCGTAACGCTGGGCGGTACCACCTGGAATAAAGGTAAACGTCATCCAACCTTAGAAGATGGTGTTGTGGTGGGTGCAGGGGCAAAAATTCTTGGACCTTTTACTGTCGGTAAAAACTCCAAAGTCGGTTCCAATGCAGTGGTGACCAAAGAAGTTCCGCCGGATACTACAGCTGTTGGCAATCCAGCCCGCTTTATCACCAAAGACAAACCGAAAGATGCTGAAGAAGCACGTCGTCGTGATTATGCAGAGAGCATTGGTTTCCAACCCTATGCAGCAACACAAGATCAGTCAGATCCTATTTTAGATGGCATGCGTGTTTTGCTGGATCGAATTCAACTCAATGAAAAACGCATGAATACCTTATGTCAGCGTTTATCGTTGCTCGATCCTTCATTTAAAAAGCAGCAAGACGAACAACCGTTTAGTGTTGAAGAGCTTAAAATCATTGAAGATGTGCGCCGTGAATGCGAAGCACAAAGCAGTCAATCCAAAGCCTAAATTGCTTATGTGAATTTTCACAATTGCTAACTTGCGTGTTTATCAGAGTTTTCTTAGACTGACAAACATGCAAGTTGGGTTTATTGACACTTCATCTGCCCAATTTGAGCCTACAGCGCAAGCCATTTATGAAATATTAACAGCCCCTAATTAATTTTAAAATTAAATGAATGGATGATCCATATGACCCTTAAGCCTTTGGCATGTATATTAATAGCGGTTTCTTTACTTTCTGCGTGTAGCATGGCACCGAAAGAAGATAAAAATCCGACTACTCCAATTATTTTCACTGAACCCGATTTGACTCCACCGTTCTATGCGCTGAATCCATTTAACTATGATGCTCCACCTCCATTTGAAATTGCATTAAAACAAGCTGCAGCACAGCCTGTTACTAAAATGGAAGTGAATCTGCAAAGCAATCCTTCCAAGAAAGTGACTCTAGATGTCAATAAGCTCATTATTCCAACGGTGAACAGCAATACACGTAATTTGAAATTTGCCGTGCTTGCAGGTGAAAATGAAATTGATATCACTGAAATTGATGACTTTTTACAATTGGTTGAAGGTAAAGCACGTCACTACCCACCTCGTTTTACTGAACGTCAGGAACGTAAGGGTTTTGAAGCCAAACTAAAAGAATTGACTCAACAGCTCGATACTTTAGCCTCTAGAGATAATGCGTCTTTTGATGTTCTGATTCGTGCATTTAAAGCCAGTGTAATGGCGCGTAACCTGGACTTGGGTTCAGTTTATACCACCAAATCTTTAACCTATGCGCAGCGCATTTTAAAAATTAACAAAGAAGATGCTGAAGCAAACTTCTGGTTTGGTTTTGGTTTATCTGAAGGGGGTGGTCAGCGTGAAGCGATTCCTTATTTAGATAAAGCAATGAAAGCGGGTGTACAGGAAGCTTATCTGTCTGCGGCAAATAATTACATTGCCATGGAACAAAAGAAAAATGCGATTCAAACTTTGAAAAATTACAAAGTCAAATATCCGCAAGAAGCTGAAGTGGCTGACCGTTTAATTGCTGAAATTGAAAAGCATGGTCGCTGGAATGTATGGCAAATGCTTAACCCACCTAAAGCTCCTTAATTTTTAAGTTTTGATTGAAATAGGCCGTCCAGTACGGTCTATTTTTTGTGTATAAATTGAAAACTAGAAAAATTATCGTATGATGAAGAAAATTCAAATAAATACTGACTGCAGACTATTATTATGTCAAAACAGATATACAAAGTTTTATTTGCCGCGCTATTCAGTAGTTATCTGCTGGCAGGATGTCAAATTGTAAGTGTTAAAAATCAAGCCATCAACGTCACCATTGCCAATGAGCGAGAAAGTATACTCACCCGCAACAAATTGAGTGAAGCCAGTTTAAATGTGCTTTCAATGACAGGTCGTGAAGCAAAAATCTGCTCTGATGAACCTGAAAAATGTGTCCAGGAACTGCAACAAATTCCCCAAATTCAAGATGAACAATTATTATCTACAGCAAGTGAAGTCTACTTAGCCAAAGCCTTAAGCTTTGAAAACTCAAGTGATTGCAAGATTGGCATATTAACCAGTACCAAGTCAGAAGAAAAACAACAGCTCCAGCAAGTGACTTATGATAAATGTTTGGATCAACAACTTTATATGCTGGATAAAAGTATTCGATACAGTTATGCCTACATGTTTAAAACCAAACGCGGACCTCAAGACCGTATTTTTGATAACAGACAAGTCCAGATTCGTGACTTTTATAACTTGGCCCTGGCCAAATTGGTTTCCGCGTATGCGCTACGTTACAAACCCACGGAAGTTGAACACCAGATTAAAGTCGGCAAAAGCATCTACAGTATTAATTTTGATCATTACCCGCAACTTAAAGAACAGAAAATTGAGCAGTTGCTTTCAAGTTATAACCTGAATTTTTCGGGGTTACGTTCGATTAACCGCCGTGATGGTTTTGGTTCAGAATTTGTTGTCGTTTTACCGCAAGTTAAGAAGGATGATATCGGTGAAAGTAAAAATAAATACATTATCGATCCAATCAATTTTAGCTACAAAAATGGCATCAATCCGAATATTCATCAAGCGCGTTATTTGGCAGCCACCCTTACCGCGCAGCCGAAATCCGCGAGCAATCTTGAGGACATTTTAAATAAGGCAGAGTTTGAATTAAAAGCTTTTGATCCCTACAAATATGAAAAAGTGGAGCTGGCAGGCAAAACCTATCCGCTTGCTGCTAACTTCTCTACGCCCTATGGTTTATGGCTGGCACAAAATAATCTGGGTAAAGCGGCCTATTTGACCCTGATTGATCGTGACGATCATCTCACCATGCCGCATTTATACATGCTCGAACCTTATAACCCGAATAAAAAAGTCATTGTATTGGTGCATGGTCTCGCCAGCAGTCCTGAAGCCTGGATACGACTGACCAATGACATTATGGGTGACACGGTACTGCGGGAGAACTTCCAGGTCTGGCAAGTGTTCTATTCAACCAATATGCCGATTATTGAAAGTCGCTTTCAAATCTATGCCCTGCTCACCCAAGCTTTTGCACAGGTGGATGCCAAAGCACCCGCCAAAAAAGATGCCGTTTTGATTGGACATAGTATGGGAGGCATTATTGCCCGTCTTTTGGTCAGCGATGCTGATGTGACCAAAAAAGCGTTGGCTATGATGAACAATCGCCAATTAAATAAATATCAAAAATTACCGATCGTTTCTCAGCGCTTGGGAATTAAAGATATTCCTAATTTTAATCGTGCGATATTTCTCGCATCACCGCATAAAGGAACCGATTATGCAGATCGCTGGTTTACTAAAGCGGCACGTAAAATCATTCGCTTACCTGTCGCATTCCTTTCTGCAATCGGTGACAGCATACAAAACCAGGATTTGGACGTCAAAGATCTAATAACCCAGATTGATCATGGTCTGATTCAAAATGGTCCCAGCGACTTAAGTCATCAGTCAAAATTTATGGAACTCACCAAAGACATTACCCCACGTAAAGGTCTCGCCTTCCATTCCATTATGGGCAATATCACCAACAGTGATGATCTGAATATCATTACCGATGATGTCGTCCCTTATAAGAGCGCCCACTTAAAGGGAGCTGTTTCTGAAAAGATCATCAAAGGTGGACATTCTATTCAGGAAACCCCCGAAGCCGTTTTAGAATTACGTCGAATATTACGTCTCCATTTGACCCAGTTAGGTTTACATAAACCTTAAGATTGATCCGTTTCAGCCGATCATGTGGATGAAGCATGATCGGCTGTTCAATTTAGTGTGAAGATATTTTCTTAGGCTATTTCCAAGCATCATTAAAATAGTTCAAATCTAGCTTATTGACCTTTATTACAGCTATATTCATGAACGCTGAATATCCTCATAGAAAAATAAAAAACTGCTTCCCTAATTTTTACGTAATTATTGCAAAGCATTTTTCTCTGCTCATGCAAATTTGATAAGATAAGCCACTCGAATGAAGTGAAGTTTTTTGATCGACACGACTTGCCAGAAAATTAAAAAATATAAGACCTGAATGTCTTACTGGTAAATAAACTTATCTTCATGCAAAAAATTGAAATTGGTGAGACAGCCAAGTTTTTAGCGATCTAGATTTATTCAAATATTTAAGGATTTTACCTCAATGAGTTACCCGGAAATCATGGCTGATCTTTCCACTTTAACGCCAATGATGCAGCAATATTTAACTGTAAAAATGCAGCACCCTCACTCACTCATGTTTTACCGTATGGGTGACTTTTATGAGTTGTTTTTTGATGATGCGCATAAAGCTGCAAAATTACTGGGGATTACTTTAACCCATCGTGGCAAAGCCAATGGCGAACCGATCCCAATGGCAGGCGTACCTTACCATGCAGCTGAAGGTTATTTGGCGCGTTTGGTAAAGAAAGGCGAAACCGTTGTCATTTGTGAACAGCTAGGTGAAGGCGAGAGCGCAGGCACTCGCGGTAAGGCACCTATGGAACGCGGTGTGGTACGAATCATTACACCCGGTACACTGACGGATGATGCGCTGCTTAACAGTCATCAATCTTCCAATTTAGTCGCGCTTTGCATTCAACAAAATCAAATTGGTATTGCGTTGTTAGATTTAAGTGCAGGCATTTTCAAGGTTCAACAACAAGACTTTCAACACGAGCAACTGGCGATAGAGCTTTCCCGCTTAATGCCAAGCGAGATTCTGGTGGATGAAGATATTGTTGATCCCAATATTATTGAACAAATCAAAAAGCAACTCGAGTGCCCTGTCACCAAGCGTCCGAATGTCGATTTCAACGTCAATAATGCTCAAAAAACCTTATGTGATCAGTTGGCCGTATCGACACTGTCAGGTTTTGGTATTGATCATTTGCCACTGGCAAAAGCCTCTGCAGCCGCACTGATTCATTATGCCAAAGAGACCCAAAAAACAGCTTTACCGCATATCCGTTCCATTCAACTGGAACAAAGCAGTGACTTTATTGCTTTAGATCCAGTCACGCGTCGCAATTTAGAGTTAGTCGAGCCATTGTTTGATCATGGGACATCATTGTTTCAACTGATCAATGATTGTCAAACGGCAATGGGCGGGCGTTTACTCAGCCGCACCTTAATGCAGCCGCTACGTGATACCAAATTACTCGATGCTCGCCTGGATGCAACGGCAGCGATGCTCAATGGCTATCATGAATCACCGATTCGCTTGGTACTGAAAGATATTAGTGATATTGAACGTGTGCTGAGCCGTATTGCTTTAGGCAGTGCACGTCCACGTGATTTGGTGCAACTGCGTCAAGCCTGTGCGCAAATTCCTTTATTACGCCATGCTATTCAGCCGATGACTCAAGCCAAGCAATCTACTTTAATTCAGCAATTAGATCATGAGTTGGGTGATTTCAAGGGGCTATACCAACGCCTGATGTCGGCCATTGTTGAACATCCTCCGGTATTACTTCGTGATGGTAATGTCATTGCAGAAGGTTTTGACAGTGAACTGGATGAACTGCGTAAAATTCGTGATCATGCCGGCCAGTTCCTGATTGATTTGGAAATCCAAGAGCGTGAAAATACTGGGGTTCCAACACTTAAAATTGGTTATAACCGGGTTAGTGGCTACTATATTGAACTGACTCGCGCTCAGGCTGATCAGGCACCGGATCATTATATCCGTCGCCAGACTTTAAAAAATGCAGAGCGCTATATCACGCCAGAACTCAAGTCTTTTGAAGATAAAGTGTTATCCAGTGAATCACGTGCGCTGGCGCGTGAAAAAATGCTGTTTGAAATGCTCTTGGATGAATTACGCCAAGACATCGGCAATTTACAAATGATGAGCAGCGCGATTGCACAAATTGACATGCTGGCCAACTTTTCCCATCAGGCACGTTTACGCAACTGGTCACGTCCGGAATTTAGCCCTGAAATCGGGGTGAAAATTATAGCCGGTCGCCACCCTGTGGTTGAAGCATTGAGCAAAACTGCCTTTACCCCAAATGATACGACTTTAGATTTTAACCATCGTATGGCGATTGTCACGGGGCCGAATATGGGTGGTAAATCCACTTTTATGCGTCAAACTGCACTGATCACCCTCTTGGCCTATTGTGGCTGCTATGTCCCTGCCAAATCCGCAGTGTTAGGCCCCATTGATCGAGTGTTTACCCGTATTGGCTCCGCGGATGATTTATCTACCGGTAAATCGACCTTTATGGTTGAGATGACAGAAACCTCACAGATTCTGCATCATGCCACCAACCAGTCTCTGGTACTGATGGATGAAGTCGGACGTGGTACCAGTACCTATGATGGCTTATCTTTGGCTTGGGCTTGTGTAATTGACTTAAGCAAGCGCATTAGATGTCTGTGCTTATTTGCGACCCATTATTTTGAACTTACTGAACTCGGTAAAGAATCAGGCATCGATAACTACCATGTCACCGCCAAGGAATTAAATGGCAATTTAATTCTATTACACAAAGTTCAGCATGGCCCTGCAAGCCAAAGTCATGGTCTGCAAGTGGCAAAATTAGCCGGTATTCCTGCCAGCGTGATTAAAGAAGCACAAAATCGTTTAAAGATTTTGGAAAAGCAGCAACATCAGCAACTGAATAAAGCGGTACAAAATGACTTATTTAGTGTGGCGAATGAATCGTCGATTGAAGTGATTGAACGTATTGTTGAGGTTGAGAAAGATGTGCCTGCGCTGAATCTATTAAGAGCTTTAGATGTCGATAGTCTTTCACCCCGTGAAGCACTACAACAAATTTATGCTTTGAAAGATGCCCTAGAAGCTTAATTTGAAACCATCATGAATAAGTCAAAGACTCCTAAATAGGAGTCTTTTTCATTTAGATGCCATATTTAACGCTATATTCATTTTTTATCAAAATTAACAGCCTTATATATAACAAATATCAATAAAAGCAATTGTTAGTTACCTGCATTTTTGCCTAGAATATAGCAAGAGTAATTAGAACCATATTTTTTAGGTAGCTGTCGCCATGACCTTTGTTGTCACTGAAAATTGTATTAAATGTAAATACCAAGACTGCGTAGAAGTTTGTCCAGTGGATTGTTTCTACGAAGGTCCAAACTTCCTCGTCATCAACCCTGATGAATGTATTGACTGCGCACTATGCGAACCTGAATGCCCTGCGAATGCTATTTTCTCTGAAGATGAGTTACCGGAAGGTCAAGAAGTCTTTATTGAACTGAATACCGAACTTTCACAAAAATGGCCGAACATCACCCAGATTGGTGATCAACCTGCCGATCGTGAAGAATGGAATGGTAAACCTGACAAGCTACAATACCTGGAAAAATAAAACTGTTTTTCACTTCAAAAAAGATCAGCACCTGCTGATCTTTTTTTATACTTAAAAAAACATTTGATTGCAATATTTCCAAATTTTATCCTTCAAATTATATTAAAATAGCGAATGTATTTATAAATATTTGATTTCTATAATGAAGCATTTTCTCAAGGGATTAATCGGGTTCGGTTTAATCCCACTTGTCATGATTGGATGTACTACGTCTCCTCAGAAACAAGGACATACGACTCCCGACGGAAAACGGATCTTCATTCCCCAAGAACGCATCATCATTGAACGCCCTGTTCCGCCTAAAACGGTTCCCTACGCTTACAATGCTTGGGTTGCTACAAGCGATAACTTACGACGCGTGCGTGAATATGAAGTGTTTCTTGAACAAAATGGTGTCGGCAACATCATTCCAAGTTTTGAATTGATGCGTACCGCACGTGATTGGCAAAAATGTTCCCGTTCGCAATACATGATTCCAAACCGTGAGTTGTGGCACAATCAAATTTCGACTTTGCGCGTATTTAAATATCTGGTTGCAGCCAAAGTGCTTACCGACTTTGAAGTCACTTCGGTTTACCGTGATTTACCACTGAACCAGTGTGCTGGCGGTGCAAATTCATCACGTCATTTGTTTAACTCTGCTATCGATTTTCGTGTTGGACCTGCATACCCTCATGCTGAAGACTATGCCTTTATCGAAAATACCAAATTTAAATTATGCGAATTCTGGGCGCAACATGGTCAAAGCCTGAATATGGGTCTTGGTCTATATGCTTCAGGACAAATCCATATTGATACCCAAGGCTATCGTACTTGGGGACCTGATCTATCACGTCATTCATCGATGTGTAATTACTAAAAGCAAATTCGGATAAAAAAGAGATCTTCAGGATCTCTTTTTTATTGCCTATTTTCAATAAATCTAAACGATAAATTGCACTCTGATTGGAAAAGTTTAAAATGCTTGCAACGCAACAAAGGTGATGAAACTATGCAACAAATGTGGACAGAGATTGATGCTTACATCGATTCACATTTAATTCCAGAAGACCCGATTCTTCTACAGACTTTAAAAAACACTGAAGAAAAAGGCTTTCCAGATCACCTTGCAGTAGCGCCCAATCAAGGCATGCTGCTGCAAATGCTCATTCAGATGAACAAGTGTAAGCGTGTACTGGAACTGGGTACTTTTGCAGCCTACAGCACCATGTGGCTGGCTCGTGCGCTCCCTGAAGATGGTTATATCTTAACGATTGAAGGTCGAGATACGCACGCAGCATTGGCTCAGGAAAATATCGACAATGCCAAACTTCCACAAACGATTGACCTGAAAGTGGGACGTGCAGCTGATGTATTAAAAGCCTTGCCTGCCGACTTTGAACCTTTCGATTTTATCTTTATTGATGCCGATAAACAGAGTTACCCGGAATATTTAGAATTAAGCTTGGACTTGTCTCATTCGGGAAGCATTATTGTGCTCGATAATGTCATTCGTGCGGGTGATATCATCAATCCGGACAATCACAAACCCAGTATTGAAGGTATCCGGGAGATGTTTGTCGCTTTACAAAATCATCCTCGAATCTTGTCCTGTACAGCATTGCAAACTGTAGGCAGTAAGGGCCATGATGGCTTTGCTTTAGCCATAGTGAAATAACTTGACACAAAGATCAAAAAACAATCGCATTGTTTTTTTATTTATTTATTAATAATTTACACAGACTGTCCATATAGTTATCCACAAGTTATGCGGATAACTATGGCTAATATTTAATCACCACTTATAAGCAATGCTTTTGCTTATTTTACCACCAACAACGGTACAGTTGAATTTCGGAAAATAGTGGTTGCCACACTTCCCAAAAAGAACTGGTGAATTTTACTGTGACTAAATGCACCGAGTACAATCAGTTGTATCTCATGTTCAATCTGATATTCAAGTATATTTTCAGCAACATCGCCATAACGATATTCCATCACCACATCAAGCCCAGCATCACGTAAATATTGTGCAGGTTCATTCAATATTTCTGGATGATCGCCGACATAGAGCACATGACACTGTAGCAGTTTTAACAAATCACTTTGTGCAATTCGTTTCATCAAATTGACGCAGGTAGGCGAATATTCATAGGCAAAAATAAATTGTGTTGGTGGCTGGAATTTTTCACCCACTGTCATTACGGTACAATTTACCCCACGAATAAAGTTTTCAACATTACTGCCGATCGGTTTATTCCGCTCTGCAGAGCGTTCCCCGACTCGACCAATAATAGCAATGTCGTCATCTCTAAGCACATTAAAACTTTGCTCTAAAAAATCGCCTTTTTCCTGAAGATGCGAGGCAGTTAAACCGTACTTTTGCTGAATCATTTCGGTAATATGATTAAGTAAATTATTACTATAATTTAGTGCCAATTCGCTTTGTTTTTGTTCAAGCTCAGCTAGTTCTTTCAGTAACATTGCATTACTTTCAAAACCAATCACACCACTTATTTCCCCCAAGTGATAACTGGCCGGATAATAATCTAAAACCTGTAATAACACCAATTCACGTTGGGTCTGCTTTGCAATCCATGCGGCAGCTTCAGCAACTGCATTCACGCATGGAGAAGAATCAATACAAGCGATTACACGTTTCATTTTATTTTAGCCTCGCTTTTCGCCATAAAAGGCTTTAAGTCTATTTGTTATTTTTAACTTAGCATATCTCTTACAGACTGTGCATGCTTTTATGTAATTAAACTTACTCGGCAATTCATATTAATTTTATTGAATTTTTTATTCGCGATAACGAATAAATCTGGCAGGATTACCCGCAACAATAGCCGATTTTTCTACATCTTTTGTGACCATACTATTCATGCCAACCACAGCATGCGATCCAATGCTTATGCCATCCTTCACCCCCACATGTGCACCCAACCAGACATCCTGACCAATCTCGATTCCCTTGGAACGTACCGCTTGCTGGTAAATCGGCTGTTCCAGTTGCATACCATGGTCAAAGGCATACAAATGACAATAGGCAGCAATACGAACCTGATCATGCAGCTTGATACCCATACGCCCACCATCAAGAATACAATGATGGTTAATGGCAACTTCATTACCTATTTCCAAAGGCCCATGCAAAGTACAATCTGCCGCAATAAAGGTATTATCGCCAATCACAATTTTCCGGCCCGGCTCGGCAAAAATATGTGCCAGGGGTGAAATAAAACAGTTTTCACCAATCTCGACCGTTTCCATTTGCATTAAATAGGCCTGATATTCTTTTTGCCATGCTTCAGCCCAAGCCCGATTTTTTGGCTTTAATGACCAATATAACCACGGCATATAATTCAAACGGTGCTTATGCTGTTCACGATATTTTAACAGCGGATCTTGTTCAGTCATCCTGTGGCTCTTCTACAATTTTGAGTTGTTCACGACCGCGCGTCACATCCTGAATTTTCAAGGACAAGGGTTCAATTTGGTGAATTTGTAGCAAGGCTTCGACCTCTACCCCCGTCGCGGTATAGTCTTCTTTAAATTCGACCTGCTGTTGATTGAGTTCGTATTGAAAAATCGACCACTCATTAAACTGACAGGAAAAACTGACTTTTTTCTTTTCAATCAGTTCAATTTTTTCAGCCAGCAATAAACATTGTCCTGCACAGCCCCCATAAGCGCGAACTAGACCGCCAGTGCCCAGTTTAATGCCACCATACCAGCGATTCACCAAAACCAGAATATTGGTCAAATCATTGCCTTCAATAGTAGCTAGAATCGGTCTTCCCGCAGTACCTGATGGTTCGCCATCATCATTAAAGCGCACATTGTGCCCAATTTTCCATGCCCAACATTGATGTGTGGTGGTGATATCTTTATGCGTCTCCAAGAAATCCTTGACCGCCTGTTCATTTTCGACAGGCACAGCAACGGCTTGAAAGCGACTTTTTTTGATGTCTTCTTCGAAACTAACTTGTGAGGCAATCGTAAATGGCATAAATCTAACAATAAAAAAATCACTGTAAAATTATAACGTGTTTTAAAGCATCTGCAGACAATAAAAAGCCTCCTATAAAAGAAGGCTTTTAAATTAAGCTTTTCAATTTTTAATTAGCGTTCACGTAATGCTTCTTGAGCTTTATTAAATGGTTTAATTAGGTAATCCAGTACTGATTTTTGTCCAGTTTTAATATCAACCGTTGCGACCATACCGGGAGTAATACTGAATTGCTTACCGGCTTTATTGGTTAATTTATCGGTATTGGTTCGAATATAAACGCGGTAATAGAACTGATCCTGTTTGACTTCATCACGTATGGTATCTGGCGAAATAATCGTGACCTTGCCTTGTAATCCACCATAAATAGAATAGTCATAAGCTGTGATTTTAACCAAAGCTTCCTGACCGGGATGAATAAATGCAATATCGCGCGGTAAAATTCGAGCTTCAATCAATAGCTGTTCATCTAAAGGAACGATGGTCATGAGCTTGCCATTTTGAGGAATGACGCCACCCATGGTCATCACATCAATTTCCTTGACGATTCCTCGCATGGGTGCCTTGAAAACCGTACGGCTTAAAGTATCTGACTTTCCTCTCACCACTTGTTGCTGTGTTTCTACATCTGTATTGGCTTTAGATAATTCTTCACGTGACTTTACATCATACTGATTGCGAATATCATTCATTTGATTACGAAGATTATTGGCTTCACGTTTTAGACGTAAAACTTCAACTTCACTTGCAGCGCCCTTAGCCACAAGCGGTTCGGTCATGCTCAGTTCCTGCTCAATCAAACTTAAAGCCTGACGCAAACCCGCCAACGATTCATCCAGATTGGCACGGCGCGAATGATAAAGTGCAGTTTCTTCCTGCACCAGTTTTCTGTCTTTTAAAACTTCCTTTGGAAAAGAAATCGGTGTTCCGTTCACTTCAGCTCTTAAACGTGCTGAAGCGGCACGTGAAGACATCAGTAATGATGCTGATTCGCCAACATTAGATTCCAGTCGGGTGGGATCGAGTTGAGCCAGAATCTGGCCCTGTTTGACAATCTCTCCTTCTCGAACATTTAACTTGGTTAAAATACCGCCTTCAAGTGACTGAATGGTTTGCTCTTTTGAGGAAGGTACCACTTTACCCGTCCCGGTAGAAACTTCTTCAAGTTTAAAAAACCATGCCCAAAGCAATAAGGTGAGTAAACCCAAACAAATCATCCAGATGAACAAACTGGCTTTGGGTAAAGGTGGTTCAAGCTCAGTAACTTTAATGGTACTTTTTAGATTCTGGGATTTAGCGCTCATGAATTAGCTCCTGCAACCTGACGTTGCTGTGGCTGATTTTGATTTAAAATCTGATCACGCGGTCCATCCATCACAATCTTGCCATCATTCACCACAATAATTCTGTCCACCAGTTCAAGTACTGCACGACGATGCGTTGCAACAATCATGGTGCGTTGACCGAGCCATAATTTCAGATGATCAATTAGCTGTTTTTCTGACACATCATCAATCGATGCTGTCGGTTCATCCAGCAATAAAATGTTTGGCTGACGAATGAGTAATCGTGCCAATAAAAGCGCCTGTTTCTGCCCACCAGAAAAACCAACACCCCCTTCAAGAATCATATGATCCAAGCCTTCCTTTTTTTCCTGAACAAAATGGAGTGCTCCAGTAATTTTCAAGGCATTTAAAATCTGTTCATCGCTGGCTAAAGGCGCACCCAGGGTCAGATTTTCCCGCACGCTTCCAAAGAATAAATGCGCATTCTGATTCAGCAACCCCATATCACGGCGCACATCTGAGGGATCAATCAAGCCAAGCTCAACACCATCCAGTTTAATTTTGCCCTGAACAGGAGTTTGCATGCCGGACAATAATTGTAGTAGTGTCGATTTACCTGCCCCATTACGTCCAAGAATCGCAATTTTTTCACCCGGTCTGATTTCAAGCTTTGGAATCATCAGACTTGGTTTTGGATCATCTTCGCCATACTTAAAGGTAACGCCAGTTAATTCATAATGACCATTTAGTGCCGGACGATGAATCAAATGGGCATGATCTGGTTGATCCACCGGTTTTTTCATTAATTCATCCAGTCCATTTTTAGCCACTTTGGCTTGCTGCCAGCGCCCCAGCACACCGGTAATTTGTGCAATTGGAGCAAGCATACGTGAAGACAACATCGAACACGCTACCAAAGCCCCGGTGGTCATGTCTCCTTTCATCACGGCAAAGCAGCCCACCAGCACCACAATCGCAAAGGTCAGACCCTGAATTTTCTGGGTCCAGGCATTCATAACTCCCACGATTTTACGTTGACGCATTGAAACATCCGCAGATGACTCATTCATGTGATTCCATTGATTCTGGAATCTTGCTTCCGCACGCAATAGCTTAATATCCTCAATACCTTGTACTGCTTCAACCAGCATGGCGTTACGAATTGCACCTTCGCGCATGCCTTCACTGGCGAGTTTTGCCAAAGGTTTTTGGGCCAGAATTCCCGGCAAAATCATTAAAGGCACAACCAGCAGCATCACCCAGAACAGGTTGCCCCCTATCAGCCAGAAAATTCCCAAAAAAAGCAGAAAGAAAGGTAAATCGGCAATGGCGGAAATGGTGGTGGATGTCACCAGTTCACGCATACCTTCAAGCTCACGAATCTGTGAAATAAATGTCCCTGTAGATTTCGATCGTTCACTGTTTTTAATTCTTAAAGCATGGCCAAAAACCCGGTCAGAAATTCTTAGATCCGCACGCTTACCAATAATATCCGACAGATAAATTCGTGCGACACGTATACTAAATTCAAAAATGGCAGCAATCAGTACACCACCGGCAAGTACCCATAAAGTGGGTATCGATTGTGCCGGAATGACCCGGTCATAAACGTTCATGGAAAAAACAACCGTCGCCAAGGCCAGAATATTGGCAATCATGGAGCCAAACATCACATCGATATAACGTTTCCAGTCACGTAATACAATCGACCAGAACCAGCTGCTTTCATAAGGTTTGATGTATTCATCTACCCGTGCATCTGGCACGGATTTTTCGGGTCGAAGAATATAAACATGCCGAATATTGGACTGCAGCACATTTAGCGTTAATGTCTGTGCAAGCCCTTGATCGCCACTCAGCTGGATATTGGCATTCCCTTCAGCATCGACCTTTTCAACCACACCGACCTGACCATCATGAAATTCCACCACCACAGGCAGGCGCCACGGATTGATTAAATCTGTAGTGAATGCAGATTTACGCCAACTCATACCAACCTGACGAGTAATCAATACCATGATGTCATCAACACTCTGGTTGGGATTCCAGTCCAGTTGTAAACGGATACGCTCTTCAGAGGGTTCTATACGGTAGTGTTTGGCAATCGTGAGTACCGCTTGAAGCCACGGCTGGTAATTATTTTTATTATTCATGGCTGAATCTCAAACCCCTGAATTGGAATATTATTAAGATCATAGAGATCACGCGAACGTCCGGTCACAGCAATGTATCGCACAATTGCATCATAAATATCGTAACGTGCATTTTCGATTTCCTGCGCTGCACTGTGAATAGACTGTTCTGCATTGAGTAAGTCAACCGCTGATCGCGTACCCAGTTTATATTGTTCTTGATAAAGCTCTCGGGTACGAATGGTGGTTTCCTTACGCGCAACAAGAATACTCATCAGGCGTTGCTTATTTTCAATTTCTTCACGTAATAGTCGGACTTCATCTAGCACATCCAGATAGACTAAATTCACTTTTGCCTTTGCGGCCTCTTCTGCATAACTGGCAGCACGTGTTTGAGACTTTATTGCCCCGCCCTGATACAAATTACTGGAGGCTTCCAACATGATGGAATCATATAAACCATCATCTTCATTATTATTGGGATTACGGCCATTCACAGCCTGACTGAGTGAACCTTTAACACTCAGGACGGGATAGTTACTTAATTTTAATTGTTGCTTTTGAAATTTGGCAACGTCCACCTCCGCCTGTGCAGAAATCATGCTCGGAATTTTATTAAATTCTGGATAACGGTATAAATCGGAATCTCTCACTACACGTTCTGGAATGGACCAACCCAGACCTGTCACATCCGCACCCAATAAGGTACGTAATTTCTGTTGAAATTTTTTCAGCTGAGTTTGTTGCACCACTAAATTGGCCTGTGCAGCTTCTAAATTTGCACGCGCCTGAACGGGATCAGCCTGGGTACTAATACCCGCCTTTGCTCTTAAATTGGTAATTTCAGCAATGCGTAAAATGCCGCTAATCTGCTGCTGTGCAATTTGGGTCATTTCCTGATAGCGCTTAATATTCACAATGGCATTGGCAGTGTCATAAGCCACACTATCTATACTGACTAAAACCTCAGCCTGTTCAGCTACAAGCTTTGCCTGTTGAATATCAACCCCACTTTTAACCTTGCCAAAATCGTATAGCATTTGCGTGGCATTCAGACCAATGAGTTGGCGTCCACGTTCACCGGAGCTCAAGTCTCCAGTGGATATCCCCCCTGAAACTTGTGGATAGTAGCCAGATTTGGCAACAGCAATATAAGCATCCTGTCCAGCCAAAACTGAAATACGCTGTGAAACCTCTGGACTGCGCTGTAATGCCCGAAGGATGGTTTCATTGAAACTTAACTGGCTAACAGGTTGATACATTGGTTGATTTTTATAAAAAGGCCGTGTGCGATCCGAACCTGGTATGAGAACGAACTCCTGAACTTTAGAGGTATCCAATTGAAAGTTACTTAGGGCGTCAATATCTGCCTTATTGTAGTTTTCATCTGATTTCGGAACAAAAATTTGACTCATCTCAGACTTGAGCGACTGTATGAACTCTTTTGAACTGTCTGCATGGGCATAGCTTATTGATAGAGATAGACTGCATATCAAACCCTGCATGCTTCTCAGCAATAACTTTTGACACAAACCTATATTGTTGTTTTGATTCTTTAGCATCATTTGAATGATAATTTTTATTTTATGAATATTTAACGTATGTCGTAAAGAATACGTCTATTTTTGTAATGTAATTCTTATTTTTAATACTTATTACATACAAAGATGATCTTGTCATTTATTTATAACAAAATCATCTTTTATTTTGATTATTTTTTAAACTTTTAAACCGTAAAATCTTCACCTAAATACACTTCACGCACCGTTTCATTTTCAAGCACTTCTTGCGGCGTTCCTTCTGCAATCACGGCTCCTTCACTGACAATATAAGCGCGCTCACAAATCGCCAATGTATCACGTACGTTATGATCGGTAATCAGTACACCAATTCCGCGGTCTTTAAGTTCACGGATAATATCCTTGATGTCCGCTACAGAAATAGGATCGACCCCCGCGAAAGGTTCATCCAGCAGCATGAACTTGGGATCAGCAGCTAAAGCACGGGCAATTTCTGCACGACGACGTTCACCACCCGAAACACTCATCCCCAACGAATCTTTAATATGGGTGATTTTAAAATCAGCCAGCAATTCATTTAAACGCTGTTGGCGTTGCTGTTTGTTTAAGTCCTTACGCGTTTCAAGAATCGCCATAATATTTTCAGAAATAGTCAGTTTTCTAAAAATAGACGCCTCTTGAGGTAAATAACCAATCCCTTTGCGAGCACGTTCATGCATGGCCAAATCAGATAAATCCAGATCATCCAAATGAATCTCGCCTTTATCCATTCGTACTAAACCAACCACCATGTAGAAACTTGTGGTTTTACCTGCACCATTTGGTCCAAGCAAGCCGACAATCTGACCACTTTGCATCTGGAAAGAAACGTCCTTAACCACCCATCGTTTACTATAGTTTTTTGCCAGATGTTTAATACAAAGCGTTTGTGGTTGATTTAGCGACTGATCCATTAATCACGTGCTCCCGGGAACGATTTTGAGCTAGAAGGTGGAATAACAATTTGAACACGGCCTGAAGATGAACCTGTGCTATTTGGCGTACCTGTAGCCTCAATATCACCCTTATTCATACTATATTTCAAAGTATTACCACGAATACTTGCACCATCTTGCTCTAACAGTGCGCTGCCGGACAAAGTAATAATGCCCGTTTGCGCATTATAAACAATCTTCTGTGCCTGTCCTTTCGCTAAACCTTTATTGACATCAACTTTTTGCTGAAAACGCGCAGGACCACCTGTCGCGGTAATCGTGCTGATTTCTTTTTGGCTATTCAGATTGGCCACAATCGCATTGGCTTGCAATTTCATGGTGCCTTGCTCGATGATGACATTCCCCATATAGGTCGTCACCCCTGTTTTTTCATTATAGGTTGCACGGTCGGCCACCAGGGAAATGGGCAGATTTCTGTCTGAAGGAATTGCAAATGTCGTTGCCGATGATAATACAACCAAACCGACTAAAGCTGCTTGCTGAAGCAAGGATTTAGACAATGTAAGCTTAAGATTTTGGTTCATATTTTCCTCGAATATTAAAAAATTCGTATTGACCGTCATTTAAATTGGCTTTCAAACCTTGGCTTACAAATTCAGCTTGCGGAGATTGCACAATGACCTGTTTATTGGTTTCAATTTCACGAGTTTTAGGATATCCCGTTAACTCTTGGGTTCGAAACTGCATTTTGCCCTGTTGCATTAACTTGGTCGCCAACACGTCTCCAGACAAAACAATGCGCTCATTATCATCATAACCATTTGCGACTTTGGCATAGAAAGTGGCGTCGACTACGCCATTTTTATACAGGGAAGCATTTAGATTGGTGAGTTTTGAGGTTTGTTTTTGCATGTCCTGTTCAAGACGATCGACCTGAGCACGAACATACAAATTACCGTCATCATCGGTTTGGGTAAGATTAATTTTTTCAGCCGAATAGGTCATACTCCTTGCGGAATCAACCTCAAGTTTCTTGCCCTTACCGCTGTAATAGTAGTAACCACCACTTATAGCTGCAATTGCTATAGCAGTTACGTATAAAACTTTTGTATCCATAAGTGTGGTACTTAACTCAAATTCAATGAATTATTTAACTATTAATGTGGGACAGCGGTATATTTTTCAAGAAGCGTTTCGTAAGCCCCTTTAGCCATCAAAATCATGTCGCAGATTTCGCGTACCGCCCCACGACCACCCATTGCCTGAGTGACCAGATCTGCACGACGTCGCACTTCCACATGACCATTCGGCACAGTGATTTTCATACCGGCAATGGCAAATGCAGAAAGATCTGGCCAATCGTCGCCCATATATAAACAGTCTTCTGGTGCAACATTCAATTGTGCACAGGCTTCGCGTAATGCGGTACCCTTATCTTCACGACCTTGAAAAACCAGGTCTACACCCAAGGCAGACATACGCTTTTCAACAATATTGCTTGTACGTCCAGTAATGATAATGACTTTGACACCGGCTTGCTGTACAAGTTTCATGCCTAAACCATCACGAATATCAAATGATTTAATTTCATCGCCTGTATTGGTCAATGTCACAAAACCATCACTTAAAATACCATCGACATCCAGAACCAAAGCTTCAATATGACGTGCCTGTTCCAATAAAATATAAGATGCCATTTATTAATTTACCCCAGCTTGAGTCAGGTCATGCATGCTAATGACACCAATGACTTTATTTACATCGTTTACCACAACAAATTGATTGATTTTCTTTTCGTTCATGCATTCTAAAGCTTCAACCGCACGAGCTTCTTGTGAAATGGTTAAAGGATTCTTGGTCATCACTTCCGATACCACCAAATTCACATCAAAACCTTGTTGCTTATCAATTAAACGACGCAAATCTCCATCGGTAAAAATACCGAGCAGAACATCATTTTGATCCACAATTGTGGTTAAACCTAGGCGTTTGTTTGAAATTTCGTATAAAACCTGATTCATTGGTGTATCTGGAGATACTTTTGGTAATTCTGTACCTGTATGCATCAAGTGTTTGACATGCAGTAATAGACGTTTACCCAAAGCACCTGCTGGATGTGACATGGCAAAATCATCCGCAGTAAAGCCACGTGCATCCAGTAAAGCGACAGCCAATGCATCGCCCAATGCCAAAGTTGCCGTAGTACTTGAAGTCGGTGCCAAGCCAAGCGGACAAGCTTCCTGAATATTACCCAAGGTTAAAGCCACGTCTGCATTTTGTGGCATCGGTCCTTTGTCATCACCACTAATGGTAATTAATGGTATTTCCAAGCGCTTGATCAAGGGCATCAGCATCATAATTTCATCACTCTTGCCCGAGTTTGAAATCGCAATCAGGACATCACCCGGTACCAGCATACCTAAATCGCCATGTCCCGCTTCACCCGGATGCATAAAGAAAGATGGTGTGCCGGTTGAAGCAAAGGTTGCCGCCATTTTACGACCAATATGACCTGACTTCCCCATTCCGGTAATGACTAATCGCCCTCGACACTTCAGAATGGTTTCACATGCATGGCTAAAACGTTCATCGATTTGCGTCGCCAATATTTCTAGCGCTTGTTCTTCGATACGCAAGGTTTCTAATGCAACTTTTTGGAAGTCTATTTGGTTTGGCATATTTGGTGGGTTCAAAGTGGGTTTACCTTAACGCTATAAAGCGTTGACTCTAATCAAGCAAAAATAATTTTCGCAATTTTATCATATCTATGCAAATGTCACGTTTCTAAATGTACAACTTTTCACAAGCTTATAAAAAAAGCGCATAAAACTTTATGAAAAATAGTGCTTAGGTTAAGATGAAGCATCTTTTTATTTAGCATTTTGAAGACTTATGCAGCCATTTGTTCTATACAACTCAGAGCAACGTAAAAAAGTTGAATTTGTTCCGCGTGTCGAGGGACATATCGATATGTATGTTTGCGGTATGACAGTTTATGATTACTGTCATATTGGGCATGCTCGGGTCATGGTTGCATTTGACTACATTATCCGCTTCTTGCGCAGTCAAGGCTGGAAGGTAAAATACGTTCGTAACATTACTGACATTGACGACAAAATCATCAAGCGTGCCAATGAAAATGGCGAAAGCATTACCGCATTGACCGATCGTTTCATTCAAGCCATGAACGATGATGCTAAAAATTTGGGTTGCCTAGCTCCTGATGAAGCACCGCGTGCAACTGACTATATTGACCAGATGCAAAACATGATCGGTAATTTGGTCAATAAAGGCACGGCTTATCCTTCTAGCAATGGTGATGTGTATTTCCAGGTTGAAAAATTTGCCAAATACGGTCGTTTGTCTGGCCGTAAACTGGAAGATATGCAAGCTGGAGCATCAGAACGCGTCGATGTTGAAGTTGAAAAGAAACATCCGTTTGACTTTGTACTTTGGAAACATGCCAAAGAAAATGAACCGTCATGGGCTTCACCTTGGGGCAATGGTCGTCCGGGTTGGCATATTGAATGTTCAGCGATGTCGACTTGCTGCCTAGGCAACCACTTTGATATTCATGGTGGCGGTTCCGACTTGATGTTCCCGCATCATGAAAACGAAATTGCACAAAGTGAAGCTTCGACTGATGAACAATATGTAAATTACTGGATGCACGTCGGCTTTATTAATGTCGATGGAGAAAAGATGTCTAAATCTTTAGGCAACTTCTTTACTATTCGTGATGTGATGGATAAATTTCATCCTGAAGTGATCCGTTACTTTATTGTCTCTTCGCACTACCGCAGTCCAGTCAACTTCTCCGATACAGCGTTGAAAGAAGCGAAAAATACCCTTTCTCGCTTCTACCATTCATTTAAAGCTTATCAAGCAGTTTATGATGAAAAAACGGTTGAAACTTTAGATGAAACTTTAGTTGAACGTTTTAATGCCGCAATGCGTGATGACTTTAATACATCCGAAGCGATTGCAGTATTGTTCGAAATCAATAAAGAACTCAACCGCGCAGTCAAAGATGAAAACCAGGAACAGGCAACGGTTTACTATTCAACTTTACGTCACCTCACCAATATTCTTGGATTAGTTCAACACAATGTAGATGAGTTCTTAAAGTCTGATATTGGTCAGGAAGCTTTAGGCTTAACAGCAGAACAAATTGAAGATTTGATTCAACAACGTAAAGATGCGAAAAAAGCCAAAGAATTTGCCAAGGCCGATGAAATTCGTCAGTCTTTACTCGATCAAGGTGTAGTTTTGGAAGATACACGCCAAGGCACCATTTGGCGTCGTGCTGATTAATTGATCACTTGTAACTATAGAGAGTTGACAGTTTCATTAAATTCTCTATAATTCACAACCATTGCGGGAATAGCTCAGTTGGTAGAGCATAACCTTGCCAAGGTTGGGGTCGGGAGTTCGAGTCTCCTTTCCCGCTCCAGAATACGAAAAAGCCCTGATCAATGATCAGGGCTTTTTTTATATCACTATTTTATAATTTTAACCTCGATCCTTGATTTCTACTTTTTATCTCAAATCACTGATCTGAACAAAACACTATCAAATCTTGACCACATAAAATCACAAATCAAAATTTAGATTTCATTTTTTAAATTATTTTCATTAAAATCAATATTTTATTAATACGCATTTCCAAAAATTATAAATTTTATTATAAACATTCAATTATTCATCGAAGTATGAGTCGTAACGAAGTCACTGCAATTACAATCGAACTACGACCATAAACCAATACGCATTGAAGTCATTCAGACATAAACTTTGATCACTTCTTTTTTATAGACGTTGAAAGAGTAAAAAATATGTCACAACAAGATTTTGAAAATGGTTTAAAAGTTCGTACCGAAGTGATGGGTGAATCTTTTGTAAAACGTGGACAAGATAATACTGTACCCTTTACTCAACCATTACAGGACTGGATTAATGAACATGCCTGGGGTTCAACCTGGCAACGTGAAGGTGTTCTTCCACGTAAATATCGTTCACTGATCACCATTGCTTTTTTAACGGCTCAAAAAAGCCCAACCGAACTTAAGGGACATGTTCGTGGTGCACTGAATAACGGGGCGACGGTAGAAGAAATTCAGGAAGTGCTATTACACAGCTTGCCATATTGCGGTGCACCTGCAACACAGGAAGCATTTCGCGCAGCACTTGAAGTGATTAATGAATATCAAAAAGCAGAATAATATCATTTGATGTTTATTGAAATAGCTTATGCTTAACGCTTAGGCTATTTTCATATTAGTGGTTTAACTTGTTTCAAGCTTAGACATCGTCTGCAATTGCCCCTGATTTAACTGCAAGGTATCCGCTTCCAGATATTCTAATTCTTCGAAATGATGAGTCACGTAAATCATTGGCAAATCCAGCTCATCTTTCATCCGCTTAAAAAAGGGTAAAATTTGCTGCTTTAAATGTGTATCCAGCCCCGTTAAAGGTTCATCCAATAACAACAAGTTTGGTGAAGACAATAAAGCACGTCCAATCGAAACCCGCTGTGCTTCTCCACCCGAAAGCTGATGTGCTTTACGCTGAATTAAAGGGCTTAATTCCAGTAATTCCACCACTTCTTCAAACTGGAATTTTCGTTCCGGTTGGGCTACTAATTTTTTTGCATAGCATAAATTTTGCTGCACATTCATATGAGGAAACAATAAAGCATTCTGGAAAATGAGAGCGATTTTACGTTGATGCATGGGCACATGAATGTTTTGCTGAGTATCAATGAATACCTGTTCATTCAACTGGATACAACCCTGCTGTGGCTTGAGCAAACCCACAATATTTTTTAGCAAGGTGCTTTTACCACAACCCGAAACACCGACAACGCCTAACAGCTGTTGCTGCATTTCCAGTTCAATATTCAACTGGAAATCAGCATGCTGATATTGAAAATCACATTTCAACATATCAGCCTCCCAATTTCCGTTGATATTGCTGCAAAATAAAATAGTTCGCAATCAGGGCTGAAAATGCCAGACACAAAGATAAAACCACCAACCGCATGGCAAATTCTTCACCATCGGGTTGTTGCAAGAATGAATAAATAGCGATAGGAATGGTGCGGGTTTCATGGGGAATATTCCCTACAAAAGTAATGGTGGCACCAAACTCTCCCAGACTTCGGCTAAAACATAAAATACTGCCAATCACAATTCCAGGAATCGCCAAAGGTAAATTGATACTCAAAAACACTTTCCACGGCGTAGCGCCCAGTGAACCAGCGATCTGCTCAAGCTGTTGATTCATTAACTGAAAAGAGAGACGAATCGGCTGCACCATCAATGGAAAAGCTACAATCATCGAAGCCAGTACCGCCCCTTTCCAGTTAAATGCCAGTTCAATCCCAATTGTATTCAGATATTGCCCAATCCAGCCTTTATTACCAAACAGGACCAAAAGCAAATAACCCAAAACCACGGGCGGCAGTACCATCGGCAATTGCAAACACGCTTCGACCAAAAATTTCAGCCTGAATTCATGGCGTGCCAAAGTCCAGGCCAAGGCCACTGCAAACGGTAAACAGATAAGCGTTGCCCATAAGGCCACTTTTGCCGAAAGATATAAGGCACTCAGTTCTTCGGGACTGAACATGGCTTAGCGATCCCCCCTATGATTGACTCATGCGAAATCCGTATTTTTGAAAGATGCTTTTTGCCTGCGGACTGGTTTTTATAAATTTTTCAAATTGAATGGCGTCCGCATTTTTTTCGCCCTGTTTGGTCAAGGCAATCGGATAAATAATCGGATGATGCGAATCTGCCGGGAAGGTTCCCATAATTTTTACTTTCTGGCTGATGAGTGCATCAGTTTTATAGACAATTCCCACTTCACATTCACCACGTTCGACAAATGCCAAAGCTGAACGCACATCATCTGTCCCGACAATGCGACCTTTGAGTTGATCCAGCCGATTCAGTTTAATCAAACTCTGTTTGGCATATTTACCCGCAGGAACGGATTCCATTTGCCCAGTACAGAGATGTCCTTTAAAAGATTGCTCAAAATTAAAACCGGATTGGGCTTTAAAAGGAATGTTTAGGTTTTTCGGGCTAATTACCACCAACTGATTAAACAATAAGGGCTTGGCGCTGTTTTGATGAATAAGGTTCTTTTTAATCAGGTAATTCATCCAGTCCAGATCTGCCGAAAAAAAGATGTCGCTGCTGGCTCCTGCTTCCAGCTGTTTCGCAAGCGCTGATGAAGCCCCATAGACCGGCACGAGATTGGTGTTGGGATACTGCTTTTCATAGATTTTTTCAAGATCAGTGATGGCATTGGTCAAACTGGCAGCAGCATAAATTTTGACTGTTTCAGCCTGTGCAACTGAAAATGGAGCCGCTAGACATACTAAGAAAAACAGGAATTTTTTCATGATTCATTTGCCCCTTAATGAATAAATAAACCGTGCACAATATGTCCTTCAGATAAAGCAACTCCCGCAGGAATTCTGACCAGACAATTGGCTTGCATTAAATTGCTGAGCATATGCGATTGCTGTTTCGACAAGCTTCTAACCTTGAGCAATCCCTGATCAAAACTGGCCAACATTCTTAAAAAACGTTCTCGGTTATCCAGTTTCACATCATGGCTAAGTACCGCGCTAAACCAGTCCGGTTGCTGTTTTTGTCCTTGTAAAGCCTTTAATACAGTTGAAGTATAAATTTGCATGCCCACATACACGGCTGCAGGATTGCCCGGAAGTCCAAGCAGATAACAACGTGTGAGGTCAGCTCGAGTTAATTCTGCAAAAAAAATCGGCTTGCCCGGTTTCTGTTTCACTTTCCAGAACACTTGTTCAAAGCCTAAAACCAGGGCAACCGGACGGATGAAATCATAATCCCCTACCGATATGCCGCCTGTGGTTAAAACCAGATCATAAGTTGCCGATAGTGTTTGAATTAATTCTTTCACTGCAACTTCTGTATCCGCCACATGGAAAATTTCAACCTGTTGTCCTTGATTCTGAAACCAGGCTTCGATCAACGGCCCATTGGCATCGAAGATTTTACCTGTTGCAAAGTCCTCTATACTTTCCGCAACTTCATCTCCGCTAATCACCACTGCAACTTTGGGATATTGAAAAACTTCAACGCTTTGAATGCCTGCCATACTTAAAGAAGCAATGGCTCCGACTGAAAGTAACTGGCCCTTGTTGGCCAACAGCTGTCCGGTTGAAATTTCTTCACCCACATTGCGAATGTCGGCATTGGCATTTAAGTGCTCAGTTATGGAAATTTTAGTTGAATCAAGAACATTGACTATTTCCTGACGTGCCACGGTGGTGGTGCCAAAAGGAATTTTGGCACCAGTAAAAATCCGCACAGCTTGTCCTGCTTTGAGTTGCCCTTTAGTCTGTTCACCTGCCCGAATTTCACCGATCAGTTTAAATTCACTATGCGGCGCAATTGCTGATTGGGCGCAAATCGCATAGCCATCTACCGCGCTCTGCGAAAATAAGGGCAGATTAATGGTGGAATAAATATCTTGCGCTAAATAGCGATTTAAAGCCCGATTTAACCCCAGACTTTCCGTGCCAAGTCCTTGGGTATTCTGCAAAATTAAATTTAAAGCCTGATCCACCGTAATTAGGCCCGGCTCTGTGCCACATCCAGACATTTTGCTATTCATTGGTAGCCACCTGAATGGGGAATATTTTTCTGTACATCAAATAAATGCACCAATGCTGGCAACACTGCGATTAAAGATTCTTTCGCCCCCTGACGGCTACCCGGCAAAGTCATTACCAGACTGTTATCAATATAACCGGCCACGCCACGACTCAAGGCCGCATACGGAGTTCGTTTTTGCCCAAAACTGCGTGAAGCTTCCATCAGTCCGGGAATTTCACGTTTTAATAAAGGCTGAATGGTTTCCACAGTTAAATCTTTTGGCCCCAGCCCTGTTCCACCAACGGTTAAAATCAGTGGATAGTCATTTTTTTGCCGTTCAACCAATGCCAGCAGTTGTTCCGGACTATCAGGAATGACGTGGTAAGCAATATCGCTAAAATTGGCTTCCTGTAAAATTTCCAGCACATTCTGCCCGGCAGTATCCGGTTTTTTCCCTGCAGCCACGGTATCGGACAATACAATGATTGAAGCCGGCATCGCTTCTTTTAAGGTACGAGTAAAATGGGATTTGCCGCCTTTTTTCTTTTGTAATTTAACCTGATCCAGACATAAATCTTCCGGTTCACAATGCGGTTTCAGCATGTCATACAGCGTTAACCCGGCCAGACTGACTGCGGTTAAGGCTTCCATTTCCACCCCTGTCGGTCCAATAGTTTCTACAGTGACAATAATCTCGACATGGGCATCAAACAGCTCATATTCCACATCGGCACGGTAAATCGGTAGCGGATGACACAGCGGGATCAGCTCATCGGTACGTTTCGCTGCTAAAATGCCTGCAATCCGTGCCGTCTTTAGCGCATCACCTTTTTCAGTATTGCCATTACGTAACAACTCGATGCAATGTGGCGGTGCATGCAGAATCCCTGTGGCCACTGCTGTCCGATAACTCTCGGCTTTCATCCCGACATTTTTCATTGCATGTTCCTATGATTCATTTTTAAAAATATTGTTCAATTAAAGCGGCCATTGGTAGATCAGTGGATCATTTTCTTTCGCATGATGGCAATGTTGATGTTTATCATATTCAGCGTTCACAAGATGATGAGCATGTTCCTCGTCCACGCCATCTTTACGGATACAACAGCCTTCTACATATTGGCTGCTGCCATCCAGATAAAATTCTTCTTTCCACACCGGCACTTCGTGCTTGACCCGTTCTACCGCTTCTTCACAGGCAGCAAAGGCTTCTCTGCGATGTGCCGCATAGGCAATGGCGATAATGGCTTTTTCACCAATATTCAAAGCGCCAATTCGGTGAATCACCCGTACATAAGACACGCCATATTTATGCTGAATCTCCTGCTCAATCTGGCGAATCATTTTTTCCGCCACGGGTGCATAAGATGTATATTTCAGTGCTTTAACTGCTTTGCCTTCATGATGATTACGCACCGTACCGACAAAAACCCCAATACCGCCACATTCAGGAAAATGTTCAATCTGATCGAAACTGTCTAAAGTTAAGGCGGTATCCTGAATTCGTGAAAATGCTTTCAGCTGTTCCATTTCAACCTCCCGCCACCGGTGACAGCAGCACCAGAGTCGTGTCTGCATGGAATTGAGTTTGACGTGAGATAATGTCCTCGCCGATAGCACAGGCACAGCGTTCAATCATGGTAAAAGCTGCCGGATACTCCTGCCCAACTTGAGCCAAAACTTGCCCAACCGTACTATATGGGCTGCAGATCATCTCCAGATTTGCAGGTAACTGGCGTTCTACCGCACCGAAGACTTCAATTTTAATTTTGATCTGTGGCATCTTAACCTCCAAGCATGTGCATGCTGATTTTGCGGGTGTTTTTATTCATGCGCTGGTTTTCCAAACGTTGGGCTATGCCGTGATAACCTGATTCTTTGTTCCAGATATAGTGGGATAACGCAGCATGCAAGCTCAGTTCGGTCAAAGGTTCAGAAGCATTCAGAGCTTTAATTTCAGTTTTAAGATTTAAACCTTGAGGCGCAAACAGGCAGTTATAAAACTCACCTTGTGCGGTTAGACGCACCCGGTCGCAAGTGCCACAAAATGAATTGGTAATGGTGGATATGATTCCGATCGGATGACCATCAATAAAATACTGTCGTGCCGGCTCTGAAGTTGAACGAACTGAAGAAGTGTCTTGGCTCGTTACTGCAAATTCAGTATTCAATATTTTTAAAATTTGCTGCTCACTGACCACATGCTCGCTCGACCATTTACGGTCACCATCCAAGGGCATAAATTCAATAAAGCGTAAGTTGATTTTTTCTTGTATTGACCAGCGCGCCAAAGGCAGAATTTGATCGTCATTCATGCCCTTCATCAATACACTATTGATCTTGATCGGTAACCCTACCGTTTGCGCTGCCTGAATTCCTTCAAGGACAGGAGATAAATCTTTTTGGGTCAGCTGTTTAAACTGCTGGGCATCCAGACTGTCCAGACTAATGTTTAAATCATCCAGTCCGGCCTGTTTTAACGCCTGTGCATATTGTTTTAAATAATGGGCATTGGTGGTCATGGAAATGCGCTTCAACCCAAGCTTTTTGAGCTGTTGCAGCTGGGCAACAAAATGCACCACGCCCTGACGCATTAACGGTTCGCCGCCCGTGATGCGAATAGATTCAATACCACGGCGCACCATAAAATCACAAAACTGATAGAGCTGTTCAAAACTGAGCAAATCGTGTTTTTTCATCCATTCCGGATGTTCCGGCATGCAATAGACACACTTGAAATTACAGCGATCGGTCACTGAAATTCGCAATTTGCGCTTGCTGCGACCAAACTGATCGACAAATCGTGTATTGGTTTCAAGCTCTGTCATCATATTCATGTTGAACATCCATCTTCAGGCATCCTGCTGTAATCGCACAAGAATTGTGCGCAAGATTTAAATCGCCCCATCTTGTTATAATTAGATTTGCAATAAGTGTTCCAACTTTGTGCCAAAGACGAAATATTCCGTTTTAGTGCAAAAATTTAAGTTGTTGATACTGCTGAAGCTCATCCAGCGAGTTAATACTGTGAAAAAACAGGGCATGATTTTCAAACCGTGCCACTTGAGCGTGCAAATCTGAAAAACACTGTCTTAAACTGCGCTGCTTTTGCTCAAGATGCATAGTAAGGATGCTTAAGCTGCTGCGCTTGACCAGGCAGAATGGATACAGGGCTGTACCATTGATTTCTACATAAGCCACTTCGGCCAGAGCATTTTTGCTCAAAGCCTGATGCAGCTTAAGAACGACTCTTGCAGGAATAAAGGTGACGTCACAGGGGATGAACAGCAGATAATCGGCCTGTACATGGGTCCAGGCACTTTTCATTCCCATCAGCGGACCTAGAAATCCGCTTTCATCATCCTGATAGCAACGAATGCTGGGAATGATTTTTTGATAAATTGAATAATCACGATGGCTGTTGATCCATATCTGTTGAACACTGGATTTCAGCTGTTGATGTATTTTGATCAGTTGAATTTGATCATCAAATTGCTGTAACAGTTTATTGATGCCATTCATCCGTTTTGCCTGCCCACCTGCTAAAATCACCAGATCGGTGCGCGGATATACCGAAAGTTTCAATTTCTTTCTCATTCCACCGCCTCCATTTGACAAGTCTTGATCAAACCACGAATTTCAGGCAAACATGAACCGCAGTTACCGCCTGCTTTTAAACATGCAGTGACCTGTTTTTCATCAGTAATATTTTGAGTTTTAATGGCATCAATAATGCGGTTTTTACCCACTTTAAAACAGCTACACACCAATGGCCCTTCATTGTTGGCCATGGACATCGGTTGACCGGCAAGCAATGCCTTACGATGCATGGCACTTAAACGTTCACGTTTAAACAGGCTTGCGACCCAGTCCCGATCTGGCAGCAGAGCTTTTGGTGCAATATATAGACTGGCAATCAAATGACCATCTTTCAACACCACGCTGTGACTGATATGCGCAGTCTGATCTTCAATATTCAGCCATTCAAAACTTTCATCCTGAAACGGTAACAGCTCTTTCAAATGCTCAGTAGTCTGGGTAAATTTTTTACGGTCTGCCAGTTCATAGCGCACAGCTTTAGCCGTGGTAATTTTCGTCCACCATACCGTATTTTCAATCGAGGATTGTACGATTTTTTCAAAGCCCTGACGCACGTAAAATACGCCCTGCCACTGACTATAAAAAGGATGGATGATCACGGGAGTATGTTTAAATTCAGGTTCACCTGAAATGGCATCCACAACAGGATTGACCACTTTGCCAATGCGGGCATCGGACGTGACTTGGTCATTCCAGTGAATGGGCGCAAATACCTGTCCCCGACGAATGTCATCACTGACTGTGGCGCGTAAAACGCAGTTGCCCCATTTCGATTTGACTTCTACCAATTCGCCATCTTTGATCCCATATTTCAGGGCATCATGCGGATGAATTTCACAAAACGGTTCTGCACGATGGGTACTTAAATTGGCTGATAAACCGGTACGGCTCATGGTATGCCACTGGTCACGAATCCGGCCGGTATTTAAAACCAAAGGAAATTCGCTACACACTTGATTGACTGGATCTACTGCAGTAATGGCGATAAATTTGGCTTTGCCATCGGTATGGCTAAATTGCCCTTTGGAATAAAACCGAGCGACTGCATCCTCTTGTTGGTTTTTAGTCCATACTGGCCACTGCACCGGTTGCAGTTCATCATATTCGCTTTGATTTAAATCGCTTAAAGCCTTTAAATTAAAATAACGGAAGTTTGGCGTTTCCCCGCGGTGCTCCAGATCTGAATTCTGCTCAGCCGAGAGTCGTGCATGTTCCTGAAAAATGTCATGGCTGTTATTAAAATCAAAACCGCTAAAACCTAATTTTTTAGCGACCTGACTCATCGCCCACCAGTCGGCTTTAGCCTGTTCTGGCTCATCTAAAAAGGCACGCTGTCTGGAAATACGGCGTTCAGAATTGGTGACGGTACCATCTTTTTCACCCCAGCCTAAAGCCGGTAACAGCACATCGGCATATTGTGTGGTGTCGGTGTCTTGGCAAATATCGGACACCACCACAAATTCACATTTTTCCAGGGCACGTTTCACCTGATCTGCATCGGGTAAACTCACCACTGGATTGGTTGCCATAATCCAGATGGCTTTAATTTTTCCACTTTCTACCGCATGGAATAGATCAACGGCCTTAAAGCCAGCCTGCTTGGCAATATAAGGGCTTTGCCAGAAGTTTTGCACCAGTTGTTGATGGTTTTCATTTTCCAGTTCTAAATGGGCCGCCAACATATTGGCTAAACCACCCACCTCACGACCACCCATGGCATTCGGCTGACCGGTCATGGAAAATGGCGCTGCACCCAGCTTGCCAATTTTTCCGGTAAACAAATGGCAGTTGGTAATGCTATTGGCTTTGTTCACGCCTTGCGAAGACTGATTCACCCCCATGGAAAACAGGGTCATCACTTTTTCAGTTTGGGCAAATTTCTGATAAAAAACTTGCAGTTTTTCCAGTGAAATCCCTGTACGCACTGCGACATCCGGCATAGATGCCTCAGTTTGGCTGTGGATCAAAGCCTGTTCTAAGCCTTGCGTATGTGCATCAATAAATTCATGGTCTGCATGACTATTTTGCGCCAGATACTGTAATAGGCCATTGAATAATGCGACATCCTGCCCCGGTAAAATCGGCAAATGTAAGTCTGCCGCTTCACAGGTACTGGTAAAGCGCGGGTCAATCACCACTACAAACAGATCACGCTGTTCTTTGGCTTTCATGATGCGTTGATACAATACCGGATGACACCATGCGGTATTTGAACCGACCAGCACCACCATATCGGTATGTTCAAAATCTTCATAGCTCGCTGGAACAATATCTTCACCGAAAGCACGTTTATGTGCCGCAACCGCAGACGACATACATAGCCGCGAATTGGTATCGATATTGGCTGTACCAAGGTAACCTTTGACGAACTTGTTCACCACATAATAATCTTCAGTCAGCAATTGCCCGGACACATAAAAGGCAATACTGTCACGCGCGTATTGATCAATACATTGCTGAAATTTTTCAGCAATTAAATCTGTTGCAGTATCCCAGTCAGTTCTTTTACGCTTGTTCTTACGACCAAGCATAGGATGAAGAACACGTGTTTCGAGGCCAATGGTATCGGCCAGATTACTGCCTTTAATGCACAGTTTCCCGTAGTTGGATGGATGATTGACATCTCCTGCAACCGAAACTTTTTGACCTAAAGCTGTGTCCTGTACAGTCGCAGTTACGCCACAACCTACCCCACAATAAGGACAGGTGGTATTGGTGATTTTGGTATTTATTTCTGTGGAGCTATGCAGTTCCATTACAGGGATACTATTCATTTCTGCTTTGCTCCTTAAATTTTGAAACTTTTAATCCGATTCATTTCAAATAGATTCATTACAACGGTGTCTTTTCAATAGAACTCATTTTCTGGATTAACCTTCGGTTCGACCTGAATGGCATTGCCATGCAAGTCTTTCGGATAAGTAACGAAGTTACGAAAGATAAAAACCATCTTGCAGAACTTCGTTCTTCACCGTCAAAACTCGTTCACATCCGTCATTTATCAAAAAATTCGCAGAAACATGAATTTTCATATTTCGTCCTGACTCAAACAGTTGCGGATGACGTTTCCGCATATCCTGTTTGGTACATTACAAAATGGATTTTTCTCAACCTGCTTTCTTTAATGCAAAATCTTTACCAAAGAGCAATTTATTACGAATATTACTAATTGGCGTTTGATCAGAAATCAGCTCTGCATACCAGGCACCATCTTCAGTATCGCCAAACAATACGGCACCAATGACTTTATCTTTTTGAATAATAATGCGTTTATAGATCTGACGTTTTTCATCATTCAAGATAATGTCTTCGTAATCATCCTGCGGTTCAAAATTCCCTGCTGAAAATACGTCACAGCCACTCACCTTGAGTTGCGTCGGAACCGTTGGTGCTTTAAAGGTTAAGCTGCCGTGTTCGGCCAGATGTGAGGCACAAATAAAGGCTTGGCCCCAAAGTGGTTCAACCAGACCGAAGGTTTGATTACGGTGCTCAATACATTCACCTACCGCATAAATACTCGGGTCAAAGGTTTGCATAGTGTCATTCACCATCACACCACGGTTACAACGTAAGCCGGCACTTTGCGCCAATGCCATATTAGGACGAATCCCCACGGCAAAAACCACCAGATCAGCATCCAGCACCGTGCCATCTTTCAGCCTGATTTGAGTGACATGACCATCCTCGCCAATCAGTTGTTCGGTATTGGCTTGAGTCATGATGTTGATGCCCTTGGCTTCAATACTTTGTCTTAACAAGCTGCTTGCACGACCGTCCAATTGACGTTCCATGATGCGATCCATCAAATGCAAGACCGTCACATTCATACCGCGTTGTTTCAGACCATAAGCAGCCTCAAGGCCAAGCAGACCACCACCAATCACTACGGCATTCTGTTTAGATTTACAATAATCCAGCATGGTGTTGACATCATAGATATCACGGAAACTGATCACGCCCTTTAAGTCCGAGCCGGGAATCAGCGGAACAAAGGGTTTGGAACCTGTCGCCAGGATCAAACGGTCATAATCCACCACCAGACCTTTTTCGGTATAGACTTGCTTACGTGGACGATCAATTTTCACCGCAGCATCACCGGCAATAAAGCGAATATTTTTGTCGCTATACCAGGCATGTGGATGCAGCATGATGTCATCAATGGTTTTATCACCCGACAATACGGGTGAAAGCATGATGCGGTTATAGTTGCCCCACGGTTCTTCACCGATTACGGTCACTTCATAACGTTCAGGTGCCATATCCAGCAAATCTTCCAGACAGCGCATACCCGCCAGACCATTGCCCACTAACACCAGTTTCATCTTTTCTTGAGAAGTACCGTTATTGGTAATATAGGTTTTTTGCGGTGTAGGACTGACCCAGACCTTGCCATTTTCAATCTTGCTTGGGAAAACCAGTAACTTTTGATCTTTATCTTCCAGACAGCGTCCGGTTGCCAGACTGAAATGCTGCTTGTAGATGGGAGATGCCACGACACGCTCGCCTTGCAAATCACCAATAATCCCGCGTGACATCACAAAAGCCTGACTGAATGGATCTTGATTGCTCAAGGCATAGACGCGTTTTTCATTACCGACACGGAAAATGGCAATTTGCTGATTGTCAATTAATGCACCCACACCGGTATTCGGGGTAATGTCATCCAATGCACAAATTTCCAGCCATTCCAGCTCATTGGTTTTATTCATTTCTTTAAATATTGTCATCTTCTTTCTCCTTTATTCTTTTAAGCTTCAACAACAGGAATACGTGTCACATCACGCTCGGCCTCGGTTTTGGGGCGGATTTGACCGCGCACCTCGGCGAATTGGATGTGTGGATCGTTTTGTTGTTCAACTTTTGCATTGATAAAGGTTACGAAGCGTTTACGTACTTCCGGATCTTCCACCGCAGTGCGCCATTCATCTTGATAGGTGCCGACCACATGGTTCATACGGCGTTCCAGTTCGGTTGCCAAACCAAGTGAGTCATTCACCACCACATCTTTTAAATAATCCAGACCACCTTCCAGGTTGTCACGCCATACCGAAGTACGTTGCAAACGGTCTGCGGTTTGAATATAGAACATGAAGAAGCGGTCGATATAACGGATTAAAGTTTGCGCATCCAGGTCAGATGCCAGCAATTCCGCGTGGCGTGGTTTCATGCCGCCATTACCGCAGACATACAGGTTCCAGCCTTTTTCGGTGGCAATCACGCCCACATCTTTACTTTGTGCTTCGGCACATTCACGGGTACAGCCCGACACCGCCATTTTCAGTTTGTGTGGTGAACGCAGGCCTTTGTAGCGGTTTTCCAGGAAGATGGCCAAACCGACTGAATCATCCACGCCATAACGGCACCAGGTACTGCCGACGCAAGATTTCACGGTACGCAGGGATTTACCGTAGGCATGTCCTGACTCAAAACCGGCATTGATCAGTTTTTCCCAGATTTCAGGCAGTTGGTGTACTTGCGCACCAAACATGTCGACCCGTTGTCCACCAGTGAGTTTGGTATACAAGCCATATTCTTTGGCAATTTGACCGATTGCAATCAAGCCCTCTGGAGTGACTTCACCACCTGCCATCCGCGGTACAACCGAGTAAGAGCCATCTTTTTGGATATTACCGAGATAATAGTCGTTACTGTCTTGCAGACCGGCATGGCTTGGTTTGAGCACAAAGTCATTCCAGCAAGATGCCAGAATATTTGCCGCAGTCGGTTTACAGATATCGCATCCGATTCCATGACCATGTTGTTGAATCAAATCATCAAAAGTCTTGATTTCATTAACACGTACCAGGTGATACAGCTCTTGGCGGGAATAGGCAAAGTGTTCACATAGGTGATTGTTGACGGTCACCCCTTGACGTTGCAATTCTGATTTCAATACTTGAGTGACTAAAGGTGCACATCCGCCACAAGCCGTTGCTGCTTTGGTACATTTTTTCAAGGCACCGAGCGAGGTTGAACCATCAGCGATGGCACTGCAAATATCAGCTTTAGAGACGTTATTACATGAACAAATGGTTGCGCTGTCTGGCAGTAAATCGACACCACTACCACCTGTTTTCGCTGAGGATTGTGCATAACCCGGCATGATCAGGCTTTCCGGATTTTCCGGTACAGCTAGTCCATTCAGCATCATTTGCAGCAGATCGTTATATTCTTTGGCACAGCCCACCAGAACAGCACCGAGTAGCTTGGTTTTTTCCGCATTCACCACGATTTTTTTATAAATCATGGCATCTTCATCGGCATAGAAGTAGCTGAGTGCATTTGGGGTCATAGCATGTGCATCGCCTACCGATGCGACATCTACACCCATCAGTTTCAACTTGGTGCTCATATCCGCACCGGCAAATGTATTGCAGGCCTGATCCATGACATGTTTCGCAGCAATACGCGCCATGTCATAGCCCGGAGCCACCAGACCATAAATTTTGTTTTGCCAAAGTGCACATTCACCAATCGCATAAATGTCGGCATCAGAAGTCTGGCAATAATCGTTAATCACGATACCACCACGCTCTCCAAGCGCCAAGCCGCTTTGACGCGCCAATTCATCCCGTGGGCGAATCCCCGCAGAGAATAAAACGATATCGGTTTCAAGTATTGATCCGTCGCCAAACTTCATCACATGCGTGGTATTTTCACCCGCTTCGATGCATTGCGTGGCTTTTTGGGTATGAACTTTTACCCCTAGATTTTCGATTTTTGCCCTTAAAACCTTGCCACCGAGGTCATCAATTTGCACCGCCATCAAGCGAGGTGCAAACTCGACCACATGGGTTTCCAAGTCCAGATCACGTAAGGCTTTAGCCGCTTCCAAACCGAGTAAGCCACCACCAATCACCACACCTGTTTTAGCATTTAAACTCGCGGCACGAATGGCATCCAAGTCTTCAATGGTGCGGTAAACAAAACAGTTTTCGCGATCATTCCCTGCAATAGGAGGGACAAAAGCATATGAACCGGTTGCCAGCACCAACTTGTCATAACCAATTACATCGCCATGATTAGTCGTAACGGTTTTATTCAGGGTATCTATTGCAGTAGCTTTGGTGCTTAAACGCAGATCAATACCATAGGCATCGGCAAAATCGCTACGGCAAAGGGTTAAGTCTTTGGCAGATTTTCCAGTGAAATATTCGGTTAAATGCACGCGGTCATAAGCTAAACGTGGTTCTTCTGCCAGAATCGTGATTTCAACTTCATCCCCTGCATGTTCAAGAACCGATTCAATAAACTTGTGCCCTACCATACCGTGACCAATCATGACTAATTTCATATCAATTCTCCTTAATCCCTTTCCTTAACCTTGAGCCATGTTGTTGCGTTCAAGCACTGCATCCTCAAACAGTTTTTGTTCTTTCTGTTTATGCTCAACCGAGAAACGAATCATCAGTACAAAGCTTGCTGCAATCACGACCAGTCCACCGAGTGCCATCAAACAAGTTTGAATATCCAGCATGCCTTTGAGCAAGAAACCTGCTGCCACTGCACCCACGTTACCGCCTGCGCCAATGATGCCTGCTACACCGCCCAAAGCATCACGGTCAATGAATGGCACCAAGGCATACGTTGCACCGCAAGCCATATGCGTAAACAATGCGAATACGGTCATGACCAGAATTGCGAGAACTGCGGTATTCATTTGAGAGAACAAGATTAGGAACAGGCCTTCCATCAAGATCATGCCGAACAGCACTTTGGTACGACCATCCAGACCTTTTTTCATTGCAACTTTGTCAGAGACAATTCCACCCAAAGCACGGGCAAACAGTGCCAGTAAACCGAAGATCCCTGCTGCCAAACCTGCTTCTTTGAGACCAAAGCTAAAGTGTTCAACGTAGTACATCGCTACGATGTTATGAATGAAGATTTCAATACCGAAACACGCAGCATAAGCACCAAATAAAATCCAAACCCGATAGTTACGTGCAGCGTGCATTAAAATTGCCATGCCGCCTTTTTTATCGCTACCGACTTGGATGCCTTGCGCACGAAGTTCTTTAAAGTTGCCTTGTGGACAGTCTTGGGTGAATTTCCAGTACATTGCACCAACAATAATCATCAGAATACCTGGTACCAATAAAGCAATTCTCCAGCCCATCGCCTGTTCAACCCCAAACATCACCAAGGCAGCAAGCATTAACGGCATAAGCGCTTGAGTTGCACCACCACCGGCATTCCCCCAACCTGCCGATGCAGCATTGGCAGTCCCCACCACATTCGGTGCGAACATAATACTGGTGTGATATTGCGTGATCACGAAGCTGGCACCAATGGCACCAATCAATAAGCGGAAGAAAAGGAAAGATTCATAGCTATTGGCAGAGGCCACACCAAAGACAGGAATACTGCCGATAATCAGTAGTGCGGTATAGGTTTTGCGTGGGCCATACTTATCACATAAAGGCCCGACAATCAGACGAACCAAAATAGTAATTGCGACTGCGGCAATATTGATATTGGCGATTTGGTCTTTAGTAAGATGAAATTCACCTGCAATCACAGGCATCAATGGTGCACAGGCAAACCATGCAAAGAAGCAGACAAAAAAAGCGAGCCAACTCATGTGGAAGGCTCTCATCGCTGCGCTGTTAAAATTAAAAAGACTTATTTTTGTGGCTTTTTTTTCATATAAATTTGAAGACATGGCCTTCTCCTTCCTGAACTGAACGTATAGGGTTATCTGCTATGCGGATCGCTGCACACCAGATTCGATCAGAACGGACGTCGTTGGCCGTCTTACAAATTTTTTAAAGTCGTCTTTGACTCAATATGAATTAAGCAATGTCCATGCCAATATGATAAAAACATTATTAACTCAATATTTTTTATAATTTTTTATGATGGATTGATCATTTTTGATCTTCATCATTGCAGCACGTTCATCTGATTAACAACACTAAAGCTAAGGAAATGGATTGGAGTTGTGCTTCCTTGTAGCGCATTTTTGCATTAATACGGTGCACAACCCGATAACGGTTAAGTTTTATATCTGATTTTATTGAATTAATGCAGTTTTAATTGTTTTGGCATTTTAATTGCTTTGCATTTGCTATGACTTTTCTTTCAGGCTTTGCCTGATGATATTTTAGCCAATATGCCAAAACTGAAAATCGCACTGATTGATGACGATCAAGAACGTGCCAACTATATTAAAGCCTCCCTGATCGAACACAATTTCGAGGTGGTCGCCTGCCTGACCATTGACCATTTAAGCATGTTCCGTCTGGAACAACTGCATGCCGACGTGATATTGCTGGATATGGATCACCCGCATCGTGACATTATTGAAAGCTGTGTCAGCCAGTTCGATTTGCCAACGGTTCTATTCACTAAAAATAGCCACAAAGACACCATCAAAAGTGCCATCGATGCCGGGGTAACGGCTTATATCGTCGACGGTATTGACCCATCTAAACTGGAAAGTATTTTAGAAATTTCAATTGAACAGTTTAAAAAACATAAAAAATTACTCGGTGATCTGGAAGATACCAAAAATAAACTGGCCGACCGTAAAGATGTGGAAAAAGCCAAAGTACTTATGATGCGATTGCATTCCTTAACTGAAGATCAGGCGTTTCAATTACTGCGTAAAAATGCCATGAGCCATCGTATGACCATTGGGGAAATGGCACGACGTTTATTGGATGCTCAACAATTATTACAAAACCAATTTAAGGATTAAGCCATGACAGATTTAGAAAAAACTCAAATCCAGATCGGCTATATTCCTTTGCTGGATTGCGTGGCCATTCTTTGGGCCAAACAGCGTGGATTTTTTGATGAAGTCGGCTTAGACATCACCTTGGTCAAAGAAGCATCCTGGGCAAGTTTAAGAGATCGGCTGGCTTTTGGCTTTTTAGATGCTGCACATTGTCTCTCTGCCATGCTTCCTGCTGCCGCTCTGGGTGAAGACCAGTTGGGAATCCCCCTGCAAACGGCTTTGGTGTTAAGTCATAATCGTGCCTTTATTAGTCTGAGTCAAAAATTATGCTTTGAGCTAAATATTTCTGCACAAGATAACCCGCAACAATCGGCAGAAAAAATAGTCACTGCCATACAACAACAAAAACCGATTCATTTGGCACATGTCTTTAAGCAGTCGATTCATCATTATTGTTTAAGAGAATGGCTCGCCCTAGCCGACCGTGATGTTGCACAAAGCATCAAGCTCACCACCCTTCCTCCTCCTTATATGGTGGAAGCATTAAGCAATCATGTCATTGATGGTTTTTGTGTCGGTGAACCATGGAATACCCAGGGTGAACTGTTGGGCATCAGCCAAATTGTGACATCCAGTCAGGATATTATTCCTCAAGTGGCGGATAAGGTTTTAGCGGTCACTGCTGACTGGGCAGAACAGCATCCCAACACCCATCTTGCCCTAACTCAAGCCATTCAAAAAGCGCAACAAGAACTAAAAGATCTAGAGGATTATAGTGAAGTTTGGCAAATGCTCATTGACTTCAATATTGTGCAGTTTCAATGTTCTGAAAGCATTCATGTGCAGAAGTTCCATTCTATTCAAAATATTATTCGTCATTTTGTCGATGAATCATCTCAGCCCAAGATTGAAGAGTTTCAATGGCTGCTTCGGCAAATGCTGAAATGGGATAATCAAATAAGCCTGAATGATGCCGTAATTGAGAAAATCAGCCAGAACTGTATTTTATCCTTGAACCATTAACATGAACCATCGCTCCAGCCATACAAACTCTAATAAGGTGCCGGAGCTAAATCATTCATTTTGATTATTTTTACTTACGATCAGGTTTTTTATCTTTTAGTTCTATTTCTGTGATTTTCCACAAATTTTCTCCACATTTTTACGCTATCTTACGCAAAATTACATTTGGAACATCAAATAATGAAACGCATACAACCGCGTTGGCAATTAAGCGCATTAAGTTGTGCCTTGCTCACTTTCATGTCCCCAACTTGGGCTGCTGATTCCATTACAAATACAACAACAAACAGCGTCCCAGTACAAACACTGGCCACTTTAAAATTCGAAGCCACACCAGCGACAGTAAAAGATCAGGATATCAGTGCGGTTGCCAAAACCATCGTCACGCGTGAGGAAATGCTGCAATTTGGCGATCAGTCTGTGAATGACGCCCTGCGTCGTGCTGCAGGTTTTCAGATACCAACCCCGGGACAAGGTCCACGCGGTGGTGGCGGTGCATCAGGCATGCGTTTTCGTGGTGGCGGTGCCCCGGTATTTCTAATTAATGGTGAAGCTGTACAAGGCGGTCCACGTGGCGGGATGTCTATCGTAGACAGCTTAACGCCCGACATGATTGAGCGGATTGAAATTACCAAACAGCCAAGTGTCGCTCAAGCATCGGTAGCCTCTTCGGCAGTGATAAATATCATTTTAAAACAACCGTTAGATAATGCCCGCATAAGCGGAACAGTCCGTGCTGGATATGGCTTGGCAAAATCAGATCAAAAAGAAGAACAACGTAAAAATATTAGTGTTCAACTCGATGGACGTGATAGTCCATGGTTATATAGTCTTTCTGCCAATCAAATGTGGAATGACACCACTTCTATCACACAGACCCAAAACAGTACCGAAACACGAGAACAAAAACGAGTGACTGAACGCAAGTCGCAAATGGTTTCACCCCGTGTTGAATACGAGTTAGATGATCAGCAAAAACTGGTTGCGGAATTGTTCTATCGAAATAATGAAAGTGACGGTAGTCGCGGTGATCAGACTCAAAATGATAAAAATGACAGCATCCGTTTAAATACCCGTTATGAGCGTAAAGACAAAGGTAATTCAGATAAAATTCGCCTTTCTGTTGAACAGCAGAATGAAACTGAATCAACGCGCTCTCCTTCATTCAGCAGCTATACTGATGAAACCGTAAATGAATACGGTATTGCGTATGACGGTGTGCGTAAATTCGATCAAAATCGCCAGCTTAAATTTGGTGCAGATGCTCGTGCCAATGAACTCGACAGCAATATCAGCCAAAGTTTAGATGAACAACTCTATGCATTATATGCTGAAGGGAGCTGGAAATTTACCGACCGTCAGACGGTCACTTTAGGTGCCCGCCAAGAATGGATCGAGCGCTCTGGTTTAGTCGATTATAGCGACAGTCATTTAAGCCCAGTCTTGGCACATCGTTTTGACTTTGATGATACTTGGTCTTTACAAACCAATATTAGTCAGGCTTTCCGTAGCCCTAAAGCAGACCGTTTATTACCCACGGTTTCCATTTCTACCGATAGTGATGCCGGTAGCCTGAACAATCCAGATCATGGCGGTAATCCCAATTTACGTCCTGAAAAAATTACTGCGTTTGAATCGACTTTAGGCTACAACACACAGTCAGGCGGTATCAATATCACCGCATTCCAACGTGAAATTGATGACTACATTGAAAAAGTCATTCGTCAGGAAGGTACCCGTTTTGTAGAACGTCCACAAAACCAGAATAATGCCACCACTTATGGGGTTGAAATTGCGGGTCGTTATGCATTAAAGCAGACTGAAAATGGCCATTCATTTATGCTAAATGGACAACTTTCTACAGTGCGCGCAAAAGTTGAAGATAAAAATCATCAAGAACGTCTGGTCAGTGATGTTGCGCCTTATACAGCAAGTGCAGGTCTGTCTTATAACTATCAGCCTTGGCGCATTTCAACCAGTGTCAACCTGAACTACGTGCCTGAATTTACTCGTGCTTTGGACAACCAGCCCTATGACCGTACCAGCAATGAACGTGTCAATATGGATATCAGTATCACCAAACGCTTTAATGATGGCTGGGCAACCTCACTGAATGCACGCAATATTTTCAGCACAGATTATAAAGAGCGCTTAAGCAATCAGTCAGATGGCAGCCTGTATGAATCACGGGTCACTCAGGCGATTCCAAGTGTGTTAATCAGTCTGGAAAAGAAATTCTAAACATAAAAAATCGGTGCTCTGGCACCGGTTTTTTCTTATCAATACATTTATTTTTCAACTATTCTGCAACAACTTATATTTTTATTGGATCGTAAACTTGGATAACAACGTTAATTTTTGCTTTGTAGCTCTTTAAGTAAACTTGCAATTCTTAAGGTGTGTGGTCGGTTTCCCTTTTGTTCCATGACTTTATTTTCGATCCGCCACAAATATTCAAAAATCTCTGATTCATCTGCATTCTCGCAAATCATCATAAACAGTCTAGGTAAATAATCTTCATATTCATCAGACATGGATCGGATGCTACGAATCCCTAAAGGATCCCATTCTTTGAGTAAAATTTTATGTATTGCATGTAATAATAATGTTGCTTCATTCGCATGTTCGACTTTCATTAAACTTCCCCCATCCTTAGGAATTTAATATAAAAATCATATAAGTTGACTATAATTTACTCGCATCAATATGATCAAGTATTTTTTAAGAATATTGATCATTTATTAAATAAAAAATAGTTTATTTACCAAATAGAAAACTATAATTTAATAAAAAACAATGCCTTCATCGCTATCCATTCATTCAAAAATTCTCACCTTAAACCTGATTTACATCTTTTTAGCAGTAACAATCCTTCTGCTTATCCAATTTATTTGCATTAAAAATGATTTTTAAATGCTTGTTTAATACTCACCTTTAATACGTACCTCAAACCATTTAAAAAACCATAAAAATTCAATAACGTGAAATGGTAGGTGTTTGGTAGGTAGGATTTCTCTCCTGTTCCTTTGATACTCAATTTACGGTGAGGGTCACCGATAACAACATACCAATGGTAGAAGGAATCGCACCATGGCTTTTAAAAATATTGCAGATCAAACGAACGGTTTTTATATTCCCTGTGTTTCTCTTTTTGGTCCGGGCTGTGCCAAAGAAATTGGCGCAAAGGCACAAGATTTAGGTGCTAAAAAAGCACTGATTGTGACTGATGCCGGTCTTTTTAAATTCGGTGTCGCAGATACCATTTCAGCTTATTTAAAAGAGGCTGGTGTCGACAGCCATATCTTCCCGGGTGCAGAACCTAATCCAACCGATATTAATGTCCATAACGGCGTACAAGCCTATAACGACAATGGCTGTGATTTCATCGTATCTTTAGGCGGCGGTTCATCGCATGATTGCGCCAAAGGGATTGGCTTGGTGACAGCTGGCGGTGGTCATATTCGTGATTATGAAGGCATTGATAAAAGCTCAGTACCAATGACGCCACTGATTGCCATCAATACCACGGCAGGTACGGCTTCTGAAATGACGCGCTTCTGTATTATTACCAATACCGACACGCATGTAAAAATGGCGATTGTGGACTGGCGATGTACTCCACTGATTGCGATTGATGATCCTAAACTGATGATTGCCAAACCCGCTGGTTTAACCGCAGCAACAGGTATGGATGCCTTAACCCATGCAGTTGAAGCTTATGTTTCTACTGCAGCTAATCCTATTACTGATGCCTGTGCAGAAAAAGCCATTAGCATGATTAGCGAATGGCTCAGCCCGGCGGTTGCCAATGGTGAAAATCTGGAAGCGCGTGATGCAATGAGCTATGCACAGTACCTTGCCGGCATGGCTTTTAACAACGCTTCTTTAGGGTATGTCCATGCCATGGCACATCAACTCGGTGGATTCTACAACTTGCCGCATGGCGTATGTAATGCCATTTTGCTCCCGCATGTATGCGAATTTAACCTGATTGCCTGCCCGGATCGCTATGCCAAAATTGCACAATTGATGGGAATCAATACTGAAGGTTTAACGGTCACTGAAGCAGCTTTTGAAGCTATCAATGCCATTCGCCAGCTTTCAGCCGCAATCGGTATTCCATCTGGCTTAAGTGAACTGGGTGTGAAAGAAGCAGACTTGGCCATCATGTCTGAAAATGCACAAAAAGATGCCTGCATGCTGACCAACCCACGCAAAGCCACCCATGCACAAGTGGTTGATATATTCAAAGCGGCTATGTAAAACCTCAATGTAAGTCTTCTCCCCCAACTCTTTGACTTACATTTTTGGCAAGCTAAGTTTCCATTTCATTGAAGAACTGGGAACTTAGCTTGCCTTTTTTTATTATTGAACTTAAAGCAATTTGACAAATGACTGCTCATCATGAAGGATAAAAGAAAATTGATCATTCCAAATGAGCACAACAATGACAAAACAGATAATTGAACCGCTTTATCAACTGGATATCTTAGGTTCAGGCTATGAACAGGCCACCTTAAATTTCCCAGATGATTATGAAGGTCAAGTTACAGCAACATTGGTGCGCAAAAAAGCGGAGCAACCAACCAGCAAAGCTGTTTTATATATTCATGGTTTTATCGATTATTTTTTTCAAACTGAAATGGCGGAACAGTTTAATCAACATGGTTTTAACTTTTACGCACTCGACTTACGTAAATACGGGCGTTCCCATCTTCCACATCAAAAATTTTATAACGTACGTGAAATTGCTGAATACGATGCTGAAATCACCCAGACTTTAGACATTATTGGCGCAGAAGGTCACGATGCTATTTTACTGAGCGGACATTCAACAGGCGGATTAACCACAACTTTATATGCGGCACATCATCCGGATCATCCTTTAATTAAAGCACTGTGGGTCAATAGTCCCTTTTATGACTTCAACATGAACCCGATCAAGAAAAAACTGGGTCTGCCCAATTTAAGTCGTGTAGGTAAAATTTGTCCGGATTTAGAATTCCCCAGTGAACTGAATAAATGGTATGTGACCAGTTTGCACAAAAACTTAAAAGGAGAATGGTATTTTAACCTTGAATGGAAAAAAACAACTTATCCCTGGGTTCGTTTGAGTTTTGTCCGGGCAATTTTTGAAGCGCAAAAGGAAATTCATCAAGGTGTGACCTTGAAAGTCCCTGCCTTAGTGATGCATTCAGATCAAAGTAAAAATCCCAAAAAATGGCATAAATATATGCAAACCAGTGATGTAATTTTAAATGTAAAACATATTGATAAATATGCCAGGAAAATTAACGGGGATGTCACCATCAGTGAAATAAAAAATGGCGTACATGATCTGATTTTATCTGAAAAATCTGTGCGCGAGCATGTCTATCATCAGCTCTTTGCATGGCTCAAGCAAAAAGGCTTATAGCCGTCATTACTACAATATCAGCGTTAATTATCTTTAAATTTGAGTAAGGTTTGATGCACGGGATGCGTTTTCGGCATCAGCTCAATCAAACGTTCCACGGCATCAATCGCTTCAGGAAAACGCGCCACATGTTTAAGCAAAACATCCGTTTCATTGGCTTTAAAAATGGCATCACTTAAACGTGATTCCAGACAATCACGCCAGGCACATAAAAAAGGACTTTCGGTTTTTGCCAGAAACACGCCGCTACACAGTTTTAACGCAGAATCGATATATCCGGCATCTAAAGATTGCTCTGTCAGTAAAAAATCAGCTTCAACATGCGCTAATAATTTATAGGGTCTGGATCCCAACATGCCGCCCAAAATATCGCGCAATTGTGACATTTCCGCTTTTAACGTGCCGATGCTGACTTTTCGTTCACCATATAATGCCTGATGCAAACTATCTAAACTTAAACCTTGCGGACACAGCGCTAAAATGGTCAAAATTTCGATTTGACGTGGTGTAAGCACCAAAACTTTGCCATTAAACATCACTTGCGGTACGGAAAAGGCACGAATAAACAATCGCTGTTTTTGATATTCCAGTAATGCGGATTGAATAATCGAGGCACAGCGCTCCGCTGCAAGTAATCCTAAACTGTTATGTTTTTGCCAAGTTGTAGATAGGTCAATTACGCCTAAAACCTGTTTTGAATAGGGATCAATAATCGGGGCTGCATAACAGACCCAATCATGAATAGAAGACATGTAATGTTCATTGGAAAATACACAACTCGATTGTTGGGTTTTTAAAGACAGAGCCAGAGCATTGGTGCCAACCAGTTCCTCGCGCCACTGCCCGCCTTCAATAAAATGCACACTTTCTGCTGCCCTTTGCATTTGTGGACTCGATGCTGTCCAAATGATGGTACTGCCAATATCTCCTACAGCCAGTACCATTGAGGATTGCTCGGCAATATGCTTTAAATCTTGTGCACAATGTTGCAAGGCATGTTCTAGAGCAGAAGGATAAGTTTCTTTTTGTAAATGAACCAATGGCGCAGCTGCACGATCTGAGGGAATTTCAGCAGATGTCGAGCGTTGCCACGAACTTACAATACTTTGTCCTAACTGTTCTGCATGCAAGGGAGAAAGACTGCTACTTTGCCTAAACTGCTCAATTTTCTGTCTTTTTTGCATCAAATGTTGCTTATTCATCATTCCTTATTCTCACAACAATTCATGATTTACATCCACTGTAATAGCTATTCTTGTAAGCCTGATTGAAAAGATTGTAAACCTTCTTGTATCCAACCTTTTTCCAACCTTATTCCATGTATGCTAATCAAATAATGTGCAAAAGTACCTTATACCAAAGCTGTAGATACGGTTTAAAACACTAAAATAAGCAAAGGAAAATTTATATGCGTTATGCCGATCCTAATCAACCTGGTTCAAAAGTTCAGTTTAAAGCCCAATATGAAAACTTTATTGGCGGTCAATGGGTAGCCCCAGTGAAGGGTGAATACTTTGACAATATTTCTCCTGTCGACGGTAAAGCATTTACCAAGGTTCCACGCTCAAGTGTTGAAGATATTGAGCTGGCACTGGATGCAGCGCATAAAGCCAAAGCACAATGGAACAAGTCCTCTCCCACTACCCGCTCGAATATTCTGTTAAAAATTGCAGACCGTTTAGAAGCTAATTTAGAGCTTTTGGCTGTCGCTGAAACCTGGGATAACGGTAAACCGGTACGTGAAACCCTGGCTGCCGATATTCCTCTGGCAATTGACCATTTCCGCTATTTTGCGGGTTGTATCCGTGCGCAGGAAGGCGGTATTTCAGAAATTGATGAAGATACCATTGCCTACCATTTCCATGAGCCTTTAGGTGTGGTCGGGCAAATTATTCCCTGGAACTTCCCGATTTTGATGGCAACGTGGAAATTGGCACCTGCATTGGCTGCAGGTAACTGTATTGTGCTTAAACCTGCAGAACAAACTCCGGTCAGTATTTTGGTGTTGGTTGAACTGATTCAAGACCTGCTGCCTGAAGGCGTATTAAATATTGTCAATGGTTATGGTATTGAAGTGGGTCGTCCACTCGCAACCAATCCACGTATCGCCAAAATCGCATTTACCGGTTCAACAGCGGTCGGTCAGCAAATTATGCAATATGCGACCGAGAACATTATTCCGGTAACCCTTGAACTGGGTGGTAAATCACCGAATCTTTTCTTTGAAGATGTCATGGCTCAGCAAGATGACTATTTAGAAAAAGCGCTGGAAGGCTTTACTATGTTTGCCCTGAATCAGGGGGAAATCTGTACTTGTCCATCACGTGCCTTGGTTCAGGAAAGCATTGCTGATCAATTTCTGGAACTTGCGATCGAACGGGTAAAACGAATTAAGACCGGTCATCCCTTAGATACCGACACCATGATTGGCGCTCAGGCATCACAAGAGCAACAAGATAAAATTTTAGGCTGTATCGCCACAGGTCGTGCAGAAGGTGCTGAAATATTGACAGGTGGTGGTGAACGTCATGAAGTGGGGCAAGGTTTCTATATCGAACCGACCATTTTCAAAGGTACCAATGACATGAGAACTTTCCAGGAAGAAATTTTTGGACCTGTACTTGCTGTTGCCACCTTTAAAGACTTTGATGATGCAATTAAAATCGCCAACGATACCATTTACGGTTTAGGTGCAGGTGTCTGGTCACGTTCCGCACATACCTCTTACCGTGCCGGTCGTGCAATTCAGGCCGGTCGTGTATGGACCAACTGTTACCACATCTATCCTGCGCATGCGGCATTCGGCGGTTATAAAAAATCAGGCATTGGACGTGAAAACCACAAGATGATGCTGGATCATTACCAACAAACCAAAAACTTGTTAGTAAGCTATGCAACCAAACCAATGGGCTTCTTCTAAAAACGTATATGTATAAAGCATAAAAAAGCGAACTTCGGTTCGCTTTTTTCTTTATTGCAAATCATTAACCAAATCATTTCGCTTGAAACCTTCATTTTTCTTCAAATTCGGGCTAAATTTCTCTTATTCCAGATATCTTGAAAAATAGTATGACTACAGCATCTCCAGATTTCCCCGACACTATTTACGCCATTCAACATCTTGCCTTTGAAGACTTAGGTGTCATGGAGGATGTATTTTATCAACTCGGCTTTCGAGTACGTTATTTTGAAGCTGGTGTGGATGACTTAACAAAAGCATTTCAACACCAAGGTTTAACCATTATTTTAGGCGGACCGATTGGTGTCTATGAAACGGATGACTACCCTTTCTTACAACAAGAAATTGACTTACTAAAAGTTCGTTTAGAAGAAAATTTACCTACCCTGGGTATCTGTTTAGGTGCTCAACTGATTGCACATGCTTTAGGTGCAAAAGTCTATGCTGGACATCAGAAGGAAATAGGCTGGAGCAAACTCAGTATTTCCGATACTGAAAACAACCTGCTTTCAGCATTGATAGATACACCTGTACTACACTGGCATGGTGATACTTTTGATTTGCCTGAACAGGCTGAATTATTGGCCAGCTCTGAAATTTACCCGAATCAGGCTTTTTCGGTGGGCAAAAATATTCTGGCTTTGCAATTTCATATTGAAGTTGCAGCAGAGAGCATGGAAAAATGGCTCATTGGCCATACCTGTGAACTGCGTAAAGCTGAAATTAATATTCCTGCTTTACGTGCGGACAATGAAAAATATGCCATGTCTTTAGAAACGGGTGCTACCGAAATTTTACGAAACTATATGAAGCAAGTGATGAGAAAATAAACTTTAATTTATGATTTAATTCATTTATAAGGGTGTCATTCATTTATATCAGTCTCTGATGATGACACCTTTAATCAGTATTGCGGTAATTCATTTTTTTGCATTGATCAGTCCAGGTCCAGATTTTTTCTTCGTTACTCAAAGTGCAATTCGTCAGTCAAGATCGCACGCCCTCTTTGCTGCCTTAAGTATTTCACTGAGCATTTTAGTCTGGTCAATTTGTACGATCAGCGGGCTGCATTTTTTATTTCAGAAAATTGCCTGGCTGCAGCAGGTGCTGATGATTTTAGGCGGCCTATACCTGCTTTATTTAGGGATCCAATTGCTGAAATCTGCTTTCAATAAAAATCTGACGTCTATCTCAAAAAACCAGAATGAAATTCTGCCGAAAAAATCACACAGCACACTGTTAATTCAAGGTTTTCTGACCAATATGGCTAACCCCAAGGCACTCATCTATTTCAGCAGCATTTTTTCCATCGCGATTAGTACAAATGTCAGTATTTTCGAGCAAAGTTCCTTGCTAGCGCTGGTTTTTATCGAAAGTCTGATGTGGTTTTCTGCTGTTGCTCTGGTTTTTTCTGCAGCAAAAATTAATCATTATTATCAAAAATTCAGCAAGAAAATTGACGGCATTACCGGCGGGATTTTTATCAGTTTTGGCTGCCTGCTGATCTTAAACCGTGATTAACGCATCTAAAATAATTTAAACAAATAAAAAGCACCATTGATGGTGCTTTTTATTTAGCGCATTTTAGGCTTATTTTTTCGCAGGAACAGACGCTTCAGTGGTGATATTTACAGTAACCTTGTCGCCCACATTTGGAACATAGCCGCCAACACCAAAGGCTGAACGGTTAAATGAAGTGGTTGCATTGAAACCAACAGTTTGCAGTTTAGTCATTGGATGCACGGCTTGTTTATTTAATACTGCATCAAGTACCACAGGTTTAGTCACATCTTTCACGGTTAAATTACCAGTGATTCTGTATTTGTTTTTACCTAAAGCCTGAACTTTGGTACTTTTAAAAGTGATGTTCGGATATTTGGCAACATCAAAGAATTCTGCAGTTTGAATATGCTCATCCAATGCTTTTACATTGGTATTGATGCTTGATACTGGAATGTTAACATTTACAGACGAGTTTGCAGGCTTTTCATTATCGACGTTAATGATACCTTGAATGTCAGAAAAGTTCGCAGATGGTGTAGAGAAACCAAAGTGGCTCCACGAGAAAACTGTTGCCGAATGGGTTGGATCAATTTGGTAAGCAACGGGTTTTGCCAATGACAAAGTTGCAACTGATGCAACCGCTAAACCTAAAGTTATTGCTTTAAAATTCATGTGTTCTTATCTCGCTTTGGAATGGTTGTTAGTCTATAGGTTTCTTATCTTAATTCACTGGTATAGATAAAACGATATGTTGCAAGAATAGAACAATCCCTTGGCTTTGCAGATCAATCTGGTATCAATATCAACATATTGATACTAAATATTTGATAAATATAATCAATTATTTTTTAATCAACTTTTATTATTCTATCTCAGTGCATGATTTTAATTATTTTTTAATAATTTTCGAATCATTTAATACAAAAAACACACAGTCAATGGGCTTTATATGGAAAGAAGTGGATCATGCTGCCCTGCTTACAATTGACTGACTTGATCTATTTCAATTTAAACTGATGAACGATTTAAAAATGATCAAAGATTTTCACTACATCACTAAAACAATTAAAGCCCCATGTGGGGCTTTTAAAGATGCTTAATCTTTTATAACTTCTCAACCAAGACACGATCGATTTGTTTTAAACCGGTGTGCTTTTCACGATTTTGACGGCGAACTTTAATGACTTTCTCTTCGTCCAGCTCTTTCAACATTAATACCACAGCCATCATACTTTCTAAAGGCAGATCCTGACCGATCCACTTTTGCTCGCCCGGTTCCATTAAAGTGATTTCATCACTAATCTGATTATAAAGGCTCATATTTTCCTCACTTATGCTGAATAAATGCCATCTCAAAATGAATACTCAATGAATGGCATCACTATATACTTATTCGTAAAAACTACTAGAACAATATCGTTAAAATTTATCAAAATAAAAACGCCCCCTATGGGGGCGTTTTTAACTAAATTAATCTTTTAAAATTAAGCAGTAATTTCTTTTACAGCAGCAACGACAGCATCAGTGGTAATACCGAAGTATTGGTATAAGTCTTTTGCAGGTGCAGATTCGCCATAAGTCATCATACCGATCACACGGCCATCAAGACCTACAAATTTCCACCAGTAATCCACATGCGCAGCTTCAACAGCTACACGAGCACGGATATGAGATGGAAGAACCGCTTCACGATAAGCCGCATCCTGTTTGACGAATTCCTCAGCACATGGCATAGAAACAACACGTACACCTTCAAGTTGTGCATACGCTTCCATTGCAAGAGATACTTCAGAACCTGTTGCAATGATAATTGCTTTTAATTCGCCTTTTTCTTCAGCCAATACATAAGCACCTTTGGCAACATCAGCAATTTGAGCATCAGTACGCGCTTGGAATGGCAAGTTTTGACGAGAGAAGATCAATGCTGTTGGACCTTCAGAACGTAAAAGTGCAGATTTCCAAGAAATTGCTGCTTCGACGGTGTCACATGGACGCCAAGTGTTTAAGTTTGGCGTGCCACGTAAAGATGCAATTTGTTCTACAGGTTGATGTGTAGGACCATCTTCACCCAAACCAATTGAGTCATGCGTATAAACATGAATCACACGTTGTTTCATCAATGCAGACATACGTACAGCATTACGTGCATATTCCATAAACATCAAGAATGTTGCTACGTAAGGGATAAAACCACCGTGAAGTGCAACACCATTGGCAATTGCAGTCATACCGAATTCACGTACACCGTAGTGAACGTAGTTACCGGCAGGATTGTCCTGAACGCCTTCACAACCTTTCCAAAGTGTCAGGTTAGAACCTGCAAGATCCGCAGAACCGCCTAGAATTTCAGGAAGTAACGGACCAAATGCTTGAAGTGCATTTTGGCTTGCTTTACGCGTCGCAACAGTTTCACCTTTTGCATTCACTTCAGCAATATATGCATCTGCATTTGCAACGAAGTCAGCAGGTAAATCACCTGAGATACGACGTTTAAGCTCAGCAGCTTCAGTTGGGTATTTAGCAGCGTAGGCAGCAAATACTTCATTCCAAGCAGCTTCAGATTTAGCACCTTTGTCTTTGGCATCCCAAGCAGTATATACGTCTGCAGGAATAACAAATGCTTCTTCTTTCCAGCCTAAAGCTTCACGCGTCAATGCAATTTCGTCATTACCTAACGGTGCACCGTGGCAATCTTCTTTACCCTGTTTGTTTGGTGAACCTAAACCAATCACTGTCTTACAGATGATTAACGTTGGTTTAGCCGTTTCAGCTTTTGCATCTAAAGTGGCTTGACGGATTGCATCAGAATCATGCCCATCAACTTTAATCACTTGCCAGCCATACGCATGGAAACGTTGTGCTGTATCGTCAGAGAACCAGCCTTCAACTTCACCATCAATTGAAATACCGTTGTCGTCATAATAAGCAATCAACTTACCCAGACCTAAAGTACCGGCCAATGAACATGCTTCATGTGAAACACCTTCCATTAAGCAACCATCACCGAGGAAACAGTAAGTGAAATGGTCAACAACTTTAATGTCGTCTTTGTTGAATTGAGCTGCTAAAATTTTTTCTGCCAAAGCAAAACCAACAGCATTAGCAATACCCTGACCTAATGGACCAGTTGTGGTTTCAATACCTGGTGCATAACCCAATTCCGGGTGACCTGGCGTTTTAGAATGTAATTGACGGAATTGTTGAAGATCCGCAATTGAAAGGTCATAACCGGTTAAATGCAATAATGCATATTGAAGCATTGAACCATGGCCGTTCGACAATACGAAACGGTCACGGTTGGCCCATTGTGGATTTGTTGGGTTATGATTTAAAAATTCGCGCCATACTACATCAGCGATATCTGCCATCCCCATTGGAGCACCTGGATGTCCTGAATTTGCTTTTTGCACAGCATCCATTGCCAATACACGAATTGCATTTGCAATACGACGTTCGTTAAGCGGGGTTGTCATAGGTCAGAGTCCAACTAAATCGTTTAAAGAAGATGATGAATAGGAAAATTCAAAGCTGGCTATATTGTCTTAAAAAAACAGCAAGGGGTAAAGCCTAATAGCCAACATTTCAACATTTATTCGTGACTAGACATATTTAAATGCAGGCAGAGTTCAATTTCACATCGATTTTAAGCATTTAACGGCTAAGTAAAAGCAGTGATTTATTTAATTTAAAACTCATAAATAATATTTCAACGATAACTCAGCTGCATTTTTTTAATCAGAACATTATTCAAACATTTCACTTATCAAAGGAGTCATTTTTTTCATTTACCTATTTATGGATAAATTTCCATCACCTGAGGGTGTCAGTAAAGTTTTATTAAATGAAATTGATCAATTAATAATCAATAAACATAAGAGTTGAATAAAATTCATCTTTGGAAATATTTAATGAAAAATATACTTATTTTAAATTGATGTTTTAGTATTGCTCTTAGTACTTATAAAGGGTTAATAGACTGATCTAAAAACAATCATTAAATACAATTTATTTAAATTAAATTATTGATAATTAACATTATTTTTATATATAAATTTTAGTAAGCAATCTTAACAATAATATTTAAAGCCCCAGCAGATACGCTTTGACTGGCTGATTAAATATGTGCGCCCCAAAAATTTTCATATCGGAAATTCCAGCTTTAAAGCCGATTTTCTTCTGCTTATCAGTTTTTTAGATGCATATATCAATTAAAAAATCGTGAAATTGAAATAATTTCAGTCATTTTAGTCGTGTAGAACTAGTCCAAAAGTCTAACTCGATGTAACATATCGGGTCTTTAAAATTAACTGTGATAGGACTTATGCGCGAGTACGCTGTATTTACCTCGGAATCTGTAAGCGAAGGCCATCCGGATAAAATGGCTGACCAAATCAGTGACGCTATTTTGGATGCAATCTTAAAAGAAGACCCATATGCACGGGTTGCTTGTGAAACGCTTGTAAAAACGGGTGCGGTAGTACTTGCCGGTGAAATCACAACAACTGCAAATGTTGACTTCGAAGCAATTGTACGTCAAACCGTAAATGGAATTGGTTATCACCATTCCGACCTTGGTTTTGATGGTTCAACCTGTGCTGTCATCAACATGATTGGTAAACAGTCTCCTGAGATTGCTCAAGGTGTTGACCGTCAAAAACCTGAAGATCAGGGTGCGGGCGACCAAGGCTTGATGTTTGGTTATGCAAGCCGTGAAACTGACGTTTTAATGCCTGCTCCTATTTCTTATGCACATCGCTTAATGGAAAAACAGGCTGAACTACGCCGTAATGGCCGTTTACCTTGGTTACGTCCAGATGCGAAAAGTCAGGTGACTTTTGCTTATGAAAATGGCATGCCTGTTCGTTTAGACGCGGTGGTATTGTCGACCCAACACGATCCTGAAATTTCACAAGCAAATCTTAAAGAAGCTGTGATTGAAGAAATCGTGAAGAAAGTGATTCCTGCTGAAATGTTCCATGCAGACACTAAATTCCACATCAACCCAACCGGGATGTTTGTGATTGGTGGCCCTGTAGGTGACTGTGGTTTAACTGGTCGTAAAATCATTGTAGATACTTACGGTGGTATGGCACGTCATGGTGGTGGTGCTTTCTCTGGTAAAGATCCATCTAAAGTTGACCGTTCTGCTGCTTATGCAGGTCGTTATGTAGCGAAAAATATTGTTGCTGCTGGTCTTGCGGATAAATGTGAAATTCAGGTGTCTTATGCCATTGGTGTGGCTGAGCCAACTTCTATTTCAATTAATACCTTCAATACAGCAAAAGTGCCTGAAGAATTGATCATTCAATTGGTTCGTGAACACTTCGACTTGCGTCCGTATGGCATTACCCGCATGTTGGACTTGATTCAACCGATGTATAAGCAAACTGCGGCTTATGGTCACTTTGGTCGTGAAGGTTCAGACACTGCATTTACTTGGGAAAAGACAGACAAAGTGGAAGCGCTTAAAGCCTCTGCCGGACTGTAATTTTTTCATAAAAAGCCCACATCTGTGGGCTTTTTATTACGTAAAAATCATTATTTCGTCTTATCTGCCTTTTGTAGAACTTCTAATAATGAAATTTGCACAGGCGTTTCTTGATGATCCTGTAAATAGACATGAACAATTTTAAAGATTATGACTGCTGCAAGGCAGGTTAAAACACAAAAAATCCAGAATCCATACGGACTTCTAATATTATGTGAACCGCAATTTGTGCATTCTTTATGATGGGTTGATTCAACGACCTGATCACAACAGGCACAATGATATTGATATAGCATAGCTATGCTCCTACATTACGCACATTCTTGTTTTTATATTTCCACCCTATTTTTTTGGTGGAAGGTAATATCAATAAAATCTTATGTGAGTCTTTAACGTAATACAAGACTATTTTCAACAAGTAATATAGACCAAAAAATAATTTATAAAATTAATCATATAAAACAGTTATTTATATTAAAATTAACATATTCAATCCAATTACAAAGACATTCTTTGTAACAAAGATGGAATTAGTCAAAAATTAAATCGGTGCGTTTAAGATCCACATCTTGCTCATGTTTTTAGCTAAAATAGCAGGCAATGATCTGGAGTGTATGATGGTTCAACTGATTAAAAAAGGTGGCTTACGCGAACGAGCCAACCGTAGCCGCAGCTATAAAGGTTCAGAAAATACTGAAGCAACCTTAAAACCCAATCGCTATTCTCAAGGCGAAAAAAATGAGGACGTACGTACTGCTATTCCCCCATCTACACCACTCACTGATGATTCAGTAAAAAAAGACTAAAGCATCGCTAATGCATCAACCCATAACCAGATTGCAAAAATCAGGAACAATCCCCCCGAAATAATATCGATATAACTCCCTGAACGCTGATAAGCCGCTTTGATTTTTGGCATCGACATAATCAGCATGAACAAAACAAAGACCAAAAAGGTTTGGAGTGGAATAATCACTGCAAGCTGAGTTTTTAAATGGGTCGATGCGGATGAACTCAAGGCTAAGGAAAAAACGCTACTAAAATAAATCAGGGTTTTAGGATTGGATAAATTGGTAAACAAGCCCAATAAAAAATGGTTTTTAGAATCTGGTACAGTGGGTTGTTGACCATCATCCAGATTTATTTCTTGCTTTAGGGTTTTTAAACCATCATTCAACATTGCCCAACCCATACGAGCCAAAAATACTCCACCAATTAACATTAAAACTTGTTGGATCCATGGAAATTGTTCTATCAGCACAGTAAAGCCAAGTAAGGTCAGTACCACCCAAACCACAATACCGACTGAAATACCGAAAATAATTTTTAATGTATTCGCCCTTGAAGTCGATGCCGAACTTTTAGCAATCAGTAAAACATCCGGCCCGGGGCTAAGCTGTGCAACAAAATGCAGTGCACAAATGGTCAAAAGCAATGACATAGAAATAGAGCAGATTTTAAAAAAACGTATTATATCGTTTGCTCAATTTTTTGCATGTCTTGCCATCTGATTTCAATACCAATTTAGAGCTAATAAAAAAGCCGAATCCTGATGATTCGGCTTAAAAAATACAGATCAATAAACTTATTTATTCACATCTTTCATTTCAATTTTTTTCGCATCTGGCATCACTTCGCGCGCTTCGCCATCAATTACACTAGAGTCATGACGCGGTGAACCGCCTTGCTGCTGTTGCATGTCCTGCATTTGACGCATGATATCTGCAAATGGGTTTTGACCTTGAGCACCCCCGCCCATGCCATTCATATCGCCCATCATGCCTCCCATCATTTTTTCCATCATGGCTTGCTGACGTTTTGCCATGGTTTTCATCATGGCATTTTTAAACACATTTTGAACGGCTGGAATCAAAATCAGCACGGCCAAGACATCAGTGATTAAACCTGGAATCAGCAAGAAAAAACCTGCCAAAATTTTTGGCAGATTCCCTGTTAAGGCAGGATCTCCACTCATTTGTCCCATTTGCATTTGCTGCATTTGCGGCATCAAACCTGCTGAATATTTACGAATCAGATTCATACCCATAAGGAAGGCAGCAACAAACCAGAAAAATACGTACCACATACTGCCGACGAGGTCACCCACGCCAATCCAGACAAAGACTTCAAGGATTAAGCCAGCTAAAACAATAAGAAATAATTTCATAAAAATTAATCAAATCTCAACAAAATAAATAGGGTGCAATATTCAAGTGCTTAATCACGATCAAGCTTTTTTGATACGCTTATGTAACAATATGGGCATTATTTTATTTTTAAAGTCTTTATATGTCATTAATTATTGGTATCGATCCGGGTTCTCGTATGACAGGCTACGGTATTATCGAAAAAGATGGGCAAAAATTGACTTTTGTAGATGCAGGCACCATTCGTACCGAAACCCCGGAAATGCCGGAACGCTTAAAACGCATTTTTGCAGGTGTGGAACGTATTGTAAAATTTCATGGTCCTACCGAAGCGGCAGTCGAACAAGTCTTTATGGCACAAAACCCCGACTCTGCGCTAAAGCTTGGTCAAGCTCGTGGTGCTGCCATTGCCGCATTGGTGAATCTGGATTTACAAGTGGCCGAATATACAGCACGACAAATTAAACAATCCGTGGTTGGCTATGGTGCGGCAGATAAAGAACAAGTCCAGATGATGGTGATGCGTATTTTAAATTTAAGCATTAAACCGCAACAAGATGCCGCCGATGCTTTAGCCGCTGCAATTTGCCATGCACACGCATCAGGCAGTATGAGTAAAATGGCAGTACTCAATGCACTTGGCGGTATGGCACGCGGTCGTAGCCGTACCAGCAGTAGAAGAAGATAAGTAGAATATTTACAGATACGGCGCGAAATCTTTACGCATTTCACCAATAGAGGGTTGCTTAGGATAAGTAAAAGTGACTCTCCGGCCGAAGTTTCTTATATTCTTTTTCTGATTGGGATCAATCCGGATCAAAACCAGTTCATCAGGTTCATTGCGATGATTCATTTCGCAAATCATAATGGTTTGATTCCTTTCAATCACTTTATATTTCATGAATTCTTTTTGCACAATGTCTTTAAATGACGCATTGCCTGAGCAACTTGAACTCTCACCACGTTGTGTGTAAATCACCATAACAATGCAAATTGCAATCACAATCGCCACAACCAGATATTTTTCCATCATTTCCCCCTTATATTTTTGTTTTTATCCAAGTCATATTTATCGCAACATTTTAAATGCAATAAAATCCTGTGCTTGATCAAATTCAATTTGAATAATCTTTGAAACTTCGGCACGTGATGGACCAATATAACTGCGTTCGATTATTGTATGGAGCTGATTTTCAGTACCCACAATGACTGCCTCAACTTCACCACTATCCAGATTTTTTACATAGCCTTTAAGCTCTAATTCTAAAGCATGCTGTTCAAACCAGCGGCGGTAGCCCACACCTTGCACTTTGCCATGAATGATTAATTTGATGGCTTTATTCATCATGACTCCCATTGACCACATGATAAATCGCTTCATGCATATGATGAGCCTGCAAACCACGCATCCCTTTTGTCGCCAACCAATCCCCTGCCAAAGCATGTAATGTGACAATTTCATGCAAATGGATTTGCTCAGAAAATTGTGCTTTTAAACTGGCAACCATGCCTGCCAGCACATCCCCCATGCCGCCCGTTCCCATCCCAGCATTGCCTTTTGTGCAAATCCAGAGCTGATCTTGCAAAATCAAACTGCCTGCACCTTTAAGCACCCATTGTCCGGCATATTTTTTTTGCAGTTGATGAATCGCTGCAATTCGATCATTCTCAATATCTTTCACAGAACAATTTAGAAGTTTTGCCGCTTCACCCGGATGGGGTGTCGCATAACTATCGGGTTTTAATAATTCAGGATGTCCAGCTAAAAACCATAAAGCGTCGGCATCGAGCACCACATGTAAATGTTCAGCTGTATTGAGCTTTGGGAACCATTTGAAAAATTGTTGTTCTGACCACGTATCACGTCCTAAACCCATACCAAAACTGACCGCATCGACATGATCTAATAATTGCTGAATCTCTGCTTCGGTCAAGGCATTGATATCACGGAGCATAATATTCGGTGAGCGTGCCAAAATCGCAGTGTGATGTTTCTCATGACAGACAATGGTGACTTTCCCCGCACCCGCACTAAAGGCAGATTCGGCAGCCATCATGACCGCACCGCCCATATCCGCATGTCCACCGATAATGAGTACATGACCATAACTGCCCTTATTCCCAAAAGCTTCGCGTTGCGGAAGTGAAATCTTCGTTGCGGAAAGTTTGGCAATCGGTTCTAATTCTGTATCGGTAGGAATCAGCGAAACGACATCAACTTGCCCTGCAAATTCTTTGCCTTGTCCAGTAAATAATCCTGCTTTTAAACCTAAAGCCGAATAGGTGTAATCGGCTTTGATCGCACAAGGTAAAGGCTGACCACTATTGGCCTGTAAACCACTTGGAACATCAATGGCAATTTTCAAAGCGGATTGAACATTGATGCTTTGAATAATCTGTTGCCAATCCGAATCTAATTCACGGTTTAAACCTATGCCAAACAAAGCATCAATATAACAGTCATATTGTTTTTGAAATTCAAAACCTGAATGAATTTTTAGTTCTGCAGCTACCGCTTCTTGATAGGCACTATATAAATCTTTTGAAACGCCTAATTCGGCGGCATAAATCTCGACATTAAAACCAGCTTGTTTTAAATATTTAGCGGTTAAATATCCATCACCTGCATTATTGCCTTGCCCACAACACACCGCGATTTTTTTTATTTGATGTTGCTGGAAAATGGGAACTAAGCACTGCGCAATCATCCAGGCGACTTGCTGCATCATGCCATAAGAACTGTTTTGCTTGGCAAACCAGCGTTGCTCCCATGCTTGAATACTTTGGCTATGATAAACTGGGCTATGATAAACTTGCTGACGCATTGTTCTTCCCTTCTTATTAAATTATGGCAACATCCACACCGTCACAGAAAATACCTTTAGATCAAACTGATCCTGAAGCGCTAAAAGCGTGGATTAAAGCTCAAGCTTTGCAATTAGGCTTCAGTGATTGTGTCATTGCCAAACCAGATGCTCAAGAAGAATTGCCACGTTTTCAAGAATATTTAAAGCGCGGTTATCATGGCGATATGAAGTTTCTGGAAGAAAATTTAGAAAAACGCGCTGATCCCACTTTGCTGGTTCCCGGCACCAAAAGCATTATTTGCGTACGAATGAATTATCTGGTGGAAACGCCTAAACCGCGTTATGTACCAGATGAACCCAATGCAGCCATCATTGCGCGCTATGCCCGTGGTCGCGATTACCATAAAACCATGCGTGGTCGTTTAAAAACTTTAGCCACTATAATTCGTGAAAAAGTGGGTGATTTTGAATCACGCCCTTTTGCTGACTCGGCACCGGTATTTGAAAAATCTTTGGCAGAAAATGCCGGTATGGGCTGGACAGGAAAGCATACTTTATTAATTCAAAAGAAATCAGGTTCCTTTTTTGTTTTGGGTGAACTCTTTACCTCGCTTGATTTGCCCTTTGACTCCCCTGCAACCAAGCATTGTGGCTCTTGCACAGCATGTATCGACATTTGTCCAACCCAAGCCATTGTTGAACCTTATATGCTCGATGCACGTAAATGCATTGCTTATTTAACTATTGAATATAAAGGCATCATTGCTGAAGAATTACGTCGTGGGATTGGAAATCGGGTTTTTGGCTGTGATGATTGCCAGCTGATTTGTCCATGGAATAGTTTTGCCAAGAAAGCCACGATTGAAGATTTTAATCCACGACATGGTTTGGATCAGATCAACTTACTGGATTTATGGCATTGGGATGAACCGACCTTTTTAGCCAATACTGAAGGCAGTCCAATACGGCGTACCGGTTATCAAAGTTTTATGCGAAATATTGCGATTGGTTTAGGAAATGCACCATTTTCTCATGAAATAATTGAAACTTTAAAGCAAACGCGTGATTCGCATGATCAGATTGTGCAAGTCCATATTGATTGGGCGATTCAGGAACAAGTGACTAAATCTAATCAAGGACTTAACTTATTGTAAGATATTTTCTTAAATTCCACTTTTCTAGATATGTGCAAAGTTTCAGCCTTATAAAAAAATTAGCGTCCAGTTCAGTGCAAAATAAAAAATATCATAAAAAACTTTGCAACTATATTTACAGCAATTCAAGTTACTTTGTAACTAAATATACAATCTTATAATTATCAAATTGATTTCAAATTAATCGATAGATACCATCAAATTTGGCTTTTTATGCCTTTTGATTTCACATAAATTAGGTATGATAAAAAATAATAAATAATGATGATTATGGATTTTCACCAATGAATGTACGTAATGACTGGACACGTGAAGAAATTCAGGCTTTATATAATCAGCCTTTTTTGGATTTAGTTTTTGAGGCACAACGCATTCATCGTGAACACTTCGATCCAAATACGATTCAAGTCAGCACATTGCTTTCAATTAAAACCGGTAAATGCCCTGAAGATTGCAAGTATTGCTCACAGTCAGCGCGTTATGACTCAAAACTTGAAGCTGAAAAACGTATTGCTGTCGATAAAGTGATTCAAGAAGCCAAAGAAGCGCTTGCTTCAGGTTCTTCACGTTTCTGTATGGGGGCTGCTTGGCGTAATCCGCATGAACGCGACATGCCTTATGTATTGGAAATGGTCAGCGAAGTGAAAGCACTGGGCTTAGAAACCTGTATGACTTTGGGTATGCTCAATCAATCGCAAGCCGAACGCCTGAGTGAAGCGGGTTTAGACTATTACAACCATAACCTCGACACCTCTCGCGAATATTATCCCAATGTAATTACCACACGCTCTTATGATGATCGTTTAAATACTTTGGATCATGTCCGTCAAGCAGGTATGAAAGTCTGTAGTGGTGGGATTGTTGGTTTAGGTGAAAACAGTAAAGATCGGATTGGTCTTTTGTACGAACTTGCAACATTACCCATTCATCCTGAATCTGTACCCATCAACATGCTCGTCCCGATTGAAGGTACTCCGCTTGCAGATGTAGAAAAACTTGATATCACGGAATGGATTCGTACCATTGCTGTGGCACGAATTATTATGCCTAAGAGCTATATTCGTCTTTCTGCAGGTCGCGAGTCTCTATCCGATTCGGATCAGGCCTTGGCTTTCATGGCGGGTGCAAACTCATTGTTCTCGGGTGAAAAACTTTTGACCACCCCAAATGCGGGCGAAGGTAAAGACAGACAATTATTTGATAAGTTGGGCTTGGTTGCAGAAAAGGCCAAACCGACAGTTAAAGAGTTATCTGTAGATGCAATGGTAAGTTAAGCTATTGATTTGAAATGTCCATAAAAAAAGCCCACTTTGGGCTTTTTTTATTCGGAAAAATTATTCTGCAACATTACTCTGCAAAGTTATGTGCAGTAATTAAAATCCCATAACTCGAATTCAGATAATCCCCCACCCGAATGATGTCCATACCATTGGCATGATGCACCGCCAATTCTTGAGCAATCGCATCATAAGTGAATGAGTCAAAACTGTCTTGATGATGACACAACCATATTAATGTATCTTCCAGATGCTCATCTACAATATACGTTTGTGCTTTAAAATCTTTATTCATTGGCCTTAGCCTTGCCTAAGTAAAAAGTTTTACTTATCAATTATTACTAATTTTGATCTAAAAACAAAGAAGTGAGCATAAAGCTCACTTCTTTGTTATAAAGAGAATTCAATTAAAGTGGCTTATTAACGCCACACTTTCTGCATTCCTTATGACTTTCCCCAATTTCTTCCATGTGCTCATATTCATAAACATGTAAACAAAATAATTTCATAAGCAATTGAAGCATTCCTAAACTCCTTTTTGATTGTTTTTTAAAATTCAGTTTTTTTTAAAATACATTTCATCCTGAAACCACAATGTGACTAAAAAAACATCACTCCTATTTATTACCACATTTTCGGGATAATTCAAATAATGTAGCAACAATTTTTAGATCAAATGACAAAAATAAAGCTAGAATTAATACTCTTTTTAAATAATGACTTACTTTTAATACTCGGTTAAATAAGGTCATTAAAAAATCCGATAAACAAAAAGGCTGATGAGGTTTAATGTCTGGCTGGCCAACACAGACAAGAAGTATTTTCTACCTCATTGTATTTAAAATATTATGTTGGCAAATGCCAAAAAATAAGCCGAATGATTTGAGTCATTCGGCTTATTGCTGGTATGCAAATACTTAGAATAGAAAATAGCACTTTTTAAATACATTTCATATCAACAACATAGGAGCAACTCGATAATATTCGTAATTGCTCCCACCTGCATAATTTCTATCCTGATACAGCTACAAACTTCTTGCGTGCTGCATGGAGCTTTTTATAGCTGTCGATCAGACGTAAATGACGGTCTAAGCCATCCAGTTTGATACTGGTTTCAGTTAAACCATGGAAGCGGATACTGCCATCCATAGAACCAATCACGGCATCCATCCGTTCATCACCAAACATACGACGGAAATTGGTTTCATAATCATCCAAATCCATGTCGTCATCGAGTTCAACTTCCAGAACGACATTTAAGCATTGGTAGAATAAACCGCGTTCAACCGTATTGGTATTGTATTGCAGGAATTGTTCAACTAAATCTTTCGCTTCTTCAAATTGCTGTAAGGCAATATAAATAAGGAGCTTAAGTTCCAGAATAGTGAGCTGTCCCCAAACGGTATTGTCATCAAATTCAATCCCAATTAAGGTCACGATATCGGTGTAATCATCAGATTCACACTCTTCTAAACGCTCAACCAAGGCTTCTAGCTGTTCATCATCCAAACGATGGATATTTAAAATGTCTTCGCGGAACTGAAGTGCTTTATTGGTATTGTCCCAAATCAGATCTTCAACCAGATAAATTTCCGAATAGCCCGGCACCAAGATACGGCAAGCAGTTGCATCTAAATGCTGATACACAGCCATATAGACTTCTTTGCCCATCTCTTCGAGAATACCGAACATGATTGCCGCTTCTTCCGCATTGGCATTTTCGCCCTCAGAAGTAAAATCCCATTCAACAAATTCATAATCAGATTTTGAGCTAAAGAAACGCCAAGATACCAGACCACTTGAATCGATAAAGTGCTCTACGAAGTTATTCGGTTCAGTGACGGCATTGCTGCTAAAGGTTGGTTTTGGTAGATCATTCAGACCTTCAAAACTACGGCCTTGCAATAGCTCAGTCAAACTACGTTCTAAAGCTACTTCTAATTTTGGATGTGCACCGAAAGAAGCAAAGACACCGCCAGTACGTGGATTCATTAAGGTCACGCACATCACTGGGAATTGACCGCCCAATGAAGCATCTTTTACAAGTACAGGGAAACCTTGCTCTTCCAGTCCTTTAATGCCCGCCACAATGCCTGGATATTTCGCCAATACATCTTCCGGCACATCGGGAAGTGCAATCTCACCTTCTAAAATTTCACGTTTCACCGCACGTTCAAAAATTTCAGACAAACACTGTACTTGTGCTTCGGCCAAAGTATTACCGGCACTCATGCCGTTACTTAAGTACAAGTTTTCAATCAGGTTCGATGGAAAATAAACCACTTCATCATCGGACTGACGCACGAATGGCAATGAACAGATTCCGCGCTCAGTATTGCCCGAGTTGGTGTCGTACAAATGCGTACCGAGGAGCTCATCTTCAGGATTGTAAATCTCTAAAGTATATTCATCCAAAATTTCTTTTGGTAATTCACCTTGTGGACCCGGCTTAAACCATTTTTCATCTGGGTAATGTACAAATTCAGCATTGGCAATGTCTTCACCCCAAAACTGATCGTTGTAGAAGAAGTTACAGTTGAGACGTTCAATGAACTCCCCCAATGCCGAGGCCAAAGCGCTTTCTTTGGTTGAACCTTTACCGTTGGTAAAGCACATTGGTGATTGCGCATCACGAACATGTAAAGACCATACGTTCGGCACGATGTTACGCCATGATGCAATTTCAATCTTCATGCCGAGACCAGCCAAAATGCCTGACATATTGGCAATGGTTTCTTCTAATGGCAGATCTTTACCGGGAATAAAGGTACTGCTTTCAGAGGCTAAACTTGGCATCAATAAAGCTTGTGCATCAGCATCAATGCTTTCCACTTCTTCGATGATAAATTCAGGACCCGTTTGGATCACTTTTTTAACCGTACAACGGTCGATCGAACGCAAAATACCTTGACGGTCTTTTTCTGAAATGTCCGCCGGTAATTCCACCTGAATTTTAAAAATTTGTTTGTAGCGGTTTTCTGGATCTACGATGTTGTTTTGCGACAGACGAATATTATCGGTCGGGATATCACGCGCTGCACAATACACCTTTACAAAGTAGGCGGCACATAAGGCAGAAGATGCAAGAAAATAATCGAATGGTCCTGGTGCTGAACCATCACCTTTATAACGAATTGGTTGGTCGGCAATTACCGTAAAATCATCGAACTTGGCTTCTTGTCGAAGGTTGTCGAGATAATTGACCTTGATTTCCATGCTGGCACCTAACTATTCTTATGTATCCCTACGGACCCATAAGATTCTAAATATTGAAACATAAGCCGAATCACGGAAAAGAAATTGACTTAAAAAAGAGAGTAACTCGCATCATCCGTTTGATGACGACATCGAACGACTAACACGTGTAATGATGGGCGATATTATAGAGGGATTTGGTCAGATTGATAACTTTTGTCTATCTTTACAGACTATTTATAAAAAATGCTTAAAACAAGAACAACTTAGACAAAGATTTCGATTAGCTCCTAAGCCTGTTCACTTAGCAGGATTATTTTTATTACCAAGACTTACCATCTTTTGGACTGATTCGCATATAGAGACTTGTACATCGGATGGTTTTCGGAAAGACTGAAAGTTTTATCGAATTAATTGCTCATGCAGTGATGGAAGGATTTAAGACATAAAACCCCTTGTTCTTTTAAGCTGTAATTTAAAATCGCCTTATAAACAGCGAAAAATATTTTGTAAGGTTTGGATAAACCAAGAGCGTGCCTCCAAATCATCATGATGATTATACCAATTGACACTGACATTAAAGGGTTTAACCGCAAAAGGTAACTCAAAAATATTTACATCACTGTTACGTTCATATACTTTCGCTGCACGTGAAGGTAAGGTAACCAATAGTTCAGAACTACTCCTATAATGCGGTAGTTAATTAAAAAGTTAGTAAATAAAAAATAGCACTACAAAGTGCTATTTTTTTATGATCTTTTCCACATTTTTCTTATTTCATTATAAAAATTTATGAAATTTTTCTAGCTTTATTTATAAAATTTTGATGATGTAACAATTGTATGATGCAAAATAGTTTGTTTATCAACATCCTCAATAAAATTTCCTTCATCGTCCCTATTTTTTCTTAAAAACAACTCTAAAGCCACAATCTCTCCTATTACTTGTGTTTTTGGCATAAATGGAAAACCATCCGAATCTAAATCCTTATTATTTTTATCTGTTCTACTCGAAATTTTTACAAAGGCCTTACCATCAACTCTTAATGCTGTATTCTGATCTGCATTATATATTTCTTCTGCTTTCAATTTATTATCCATTGGCATAAAACATAATGACCTTTCATCTTCTTTATTATACTTATACTTGAAATGCATATCTATATTCGTAAACGTATTAAATTTTGGAGAAAATCCTGCAGAAGTAAACTCTCTAAGACATATCCCACTAAATCCTTTTTTTATAGTATCATATTCATATACAGTATTAATTTCACCAAAGACATCTTCTGAGGTTCTTGTCAGATTATATGAATCAAAAGGAACTGTTATATAATTCTTATTTTCATAAAAGTTAACTTTTTTCTCTATTTCTGGAAGATTATTTTTAAACTCTTGAAGAATTTTTTCTTTTTCAAAAGGACTATGTACTTCATATATTTCTGGTACAAATATAGCCAGAATTTGCTCTTGTGAAAAATCTAAATCTTTATCAGCTGTATTAGCTAAATTCCAATAAACCAAAGACATTCTTTTATCTCTTGAATTAATATCATGAAATTTAGAAAGGTGGGGGATACTTGGATCTTTAGCAACTAGTTCTGGATAATTAAACTCTATATTTGGCTCAACTTTATCGTTGAATTTTTCAGAGACTGTATCATCATAAACTTTTGTATTATTAGAATCATTTGATGGTTTAGTACAACCACTAATAATTGCAAGCATAAATACACTTAAAATATATTTAGATTTCAAATTTCACCTTTTTAATTAATAATATAGAAATACCTAGTATAAAATTAAGCACAATAAATTAAAACAATTTAGTAAAAAAAATCCTATAATTAATAGTATTGACAATCTAATTTAATATTTCTTTATCAAAAATAATGAATACCTGAACATCAAATCATTATAAGTAATTATATTCACACCTAATTCGATTAAAACAGTAAGCGTCCGCTGAACCCCACTTTTCTTATCTGCTCAATATCCCGATAGTGTCCATTATTTATTATAAATGGACATTATGTTTATGGCCTTAGACACTTTTATAGACACTGAACAA
>NZ_JABERM010000013.1:0-74644 GCF_013004295.1 Acinetobacter sp. ANC 5414 | reverse complement strand
GTAATTGAAACGGCACGCATTTTAGCGCAGCAAAAATCGCAGCTCGTAAATAATGTGGAATTTGTATTTTATACCTTGCAAGAACCGCCATTTTTCAAGACCGAGCAGATGGGAAGTTATGTGCATGCCAAATCGGTACAGGCACAAAAGGATCAGATTCAAGGGGTCTATATCTTGGAGATGATTGGCTACTATGATGAAAATCTTGTGCAGCAATATCCCGTGGGTTTGAAGTGGGTTTATCCAAGGCATGGTAATTTTATTGCAGCAGTGAGTAATCTACAGTCCTATGATTTGGGGATAAATTACTGTGAATCGATGCTGATATTTAATCGGTTGGAATGTCAGAGAGTGGTTGCACCGTCTTTTGTGTCAGCAATGGAATTTTCTGATCATGTTAATTACTGGAAATTCGGGATACCCGCCATGATGATTACCGATACCGCTTCTTTTCGAAATAAGCATTACCATACCCATGGCGATAGTTTGAAAACACTGAATATTGGAAAAATGGCCAATGTAGTAGACGGGCTGGCTTATAGTTTAATGGTTCAATCTAACTGATACTGATAAAGAACGCATAAAAAACGCAGCCCCTTAATGGATACTGGGACTGCGATCAAAAGGTCATCCACCTGGAGATGTAGATGACCATTCACATAACTTGTTAATCAGAAACTTACAGCGCATCTGTGTCTCTATAATAATAAATGAGGGTCAGATGTAGATTTTTCAAGCTTATGCTTTACTAATATAGTAAAACTTTTCATCATAAAAAAAGAGAGCCGAAGCTCTCTTTTTTGTATCGAAATGCGATTAATGACGTGCAGCTTTGCCTTCTGCAACCGGTTTTACAATCGGATTTTTTGGCAAAGGTTTTGGTGTTTCGATTAAGGCAAATGGCAAGATCTCATCGATACTTTTCACTGCTTTAATTTCAAGACCTGCTTTCACGTTATCTGGAATTTCCACCAAGTCACGGACGTTCTCTTGAGGGATGAATACCAGTTTAATGCCACCGCGATGTGCAGCTAACAGTTTCTCTTTTAAGCCACCAATACGCATTGCACGGCCACTCAGGTTGGTTTCACCGGTCATGGCGATATCAGCGCGAACTGGAATGCCAGTGAAGGCAGAAATCAAGGCGGTGGTTAATGCCAAACCTGCAGATGGACCATCTTTCGGGGTTGCACCTTCAGGTAAATGCACATGGATATCGGTTTCTTCAAATCTTGAAGCCTCAATACCGAGTGCATCTGCACGGGTACGAACCACAGTCATTGCAGCGGTAATGGATTCTTTCATGACGTCACCGAGTGAACCGGTGGTAATGAATTTACCCTTACCTTTTACCGCAGCAACTTCAATCGAAAGCAATTCACCACCGACTGATGTCCAAGCCAAGCCATTGACACGACCCACTTGCGCTTCTTCTTCTGCCATACCGAAGTCGAACTTGTGTACGCCCAGGTAATCAGACAGGTTTTCAGCAGTTACATCGATATGCAAGTTCTTGGCTTTTTTGCTCACCGCTTCTTTCACGACTTTACGCGCAATTTTTGACACTTCACGTTCCAAGCTACGTACACCCGCTTCGCGAGTATAACGACGCACGATGTCACGAATGGCTTCTTCATGAATGGTCAATTCTTTAGCACGTAACCCGTTGTCCTTAATGGCTTTCGGAACCAGGTAACGTTCAGCAATATTGACTTTTTCCTCTTCGGTATAACCCGGTAGACGAATCACTTCCATACGGTCAAGCAAGGCTTCAGGAATATTCATGCTGTTTGCAGTACAGATGAACATCACTTCAGAAAGATCCAGATCAAGATCTAAATAGTGATCGTTGAACTTGCTGTTTTGTGATGGATCAAGTACTTCAAGCAAGGCAGAAGCAGGGTCGCCACGGTAGTCTTGTGCCATCTTGTCAATTTCGTCGAGTAAGAACAGTGGATTCTTTACGCCTACTTTTGTCAAGGACTGTACAATTTTACCTGGCATCGCACCGATGTAGGTACGACGGTGACCACGGATTTCCGCTTCGTCACGCACGCCACCTAAAGCCATACGCACAAATTCACGACCTGTGGCTTTGGCAATCGATTCACCCAGTGAAGTTTTACCTACCCCTGGAGGACCAACCAGGCAAAGAATTGGACCTTTAAGTTTTTTAACGCGTGATTGAACAGCCAGGTATTCAACAATACGTTGTTTAACTTCATCCAGACCGTAATGATCTGCATCCAATATCTCTTGTGCTTTGTTCAGGTTAATGCTGACTTTGCTGGCTTTATTCCAAGGCGTATCTAAAATCGCCTCAATATAATTGCGCACCACAGCAGCTTCACTTGAAGCAGGTTGCATTGCTTTTAGCTTGCGGAATTCAGATTCGGCTTTTTTACGCACGTGTTCCGGTAAATCAGCTTCTTCAAGACGACGTTCAATTTCAGCAACATCATCTTCAGCACCGCCATTCATGTCGGAAAGTTCACGCTGAATCACCTTCATTTTTTCATTCAGGAAATATTCGCGCTGGTTTTTCTCCATTTGGCGTTTTACCGAGTCATGTAAGGTTTGTTCAATCTGTTGTTCTTCAGATTGTTGTAACAAATAAGTCATGAGCTCAGTCAAATGTGCTTCAAAGTTATCCTGTTCCAGGAACTTTTGTTTTACCTCGATATTCAACGGGACACGAGTGGCCACGAAGAACAACAGTTGTAATAAATCATCGATTTTATTTGCAGCAGTAATCAATTCACGTGCATTACGTAATTTTGCTTCTGCATATTGTGCAAATAAAGCACGCAGTTCTTGCACACGTGTTTCTTGAGACGCAGCTTCAACATTAACTGTCATCGGGCTAATCGCATGTTCGGCCGATAAATATTCATCGTTGTCGATGATTTTTACCAGTTTAGAACGCTGTAAACCCTCAATGAGTACTTTTATACAGTTTTCATCATTTTCATGATTCACAACTTGCACAATCTTCGCGACAGTACCGTATTGATATAAGTTGTCGTGATCAATTTCTTCTGTAAGAGAATCTTGTTGTGCAACTACAAATACGAGATTGTCACTGTTACGAGCCACGTCAACTGCTTTGATCGATTTTTCACGACCTACAAATAACGCAATTTGCATGTGAGGATAAACCACCACATCTCGTAGCGCTAAAAGCGGTAGTACGCTTGGAACCTGTGTAGCTAAGGTTTCTTGATTCATAATAATTTCAGACATGGGCACTCCTAATGAGTAACAACGGTGTTGCCATATTTTTATAGTGAAGTGTATTTCAAAAATTACAAGGGTAGGGACAAGGAAAATGTATAAAAAATGAGTAAATATGTGATTTTAAAGTGTTCCTAGTCGTCAAAAATACCAGTTTAGCGTTTGAAACGTAAATATTTTGAGGGTGTAATCAAGGCATCCAGCGGTTGATCCCAGATTTCCCGGTGTAAGCGTTGTTGAATAAGCTGAAAGTCATGGGCAATCCCTAAACGAAAAGGGATTTTTTCTGCACTGGCCAAGGTTCTATCGTAGAAGCCACCACCCATGCCTATACGTGTGCCATAAATGTCACATGCGAGTAAAGGTATGATTAACAGGTCGAGTTTAGATACATGAAAGCCACGACCCGCCGCCGGTTCTTTCATGCCAAGGGGATGATATGAAAATCGATTGTTTCGGTATTGGTGTTGCGTGATTTTGACCCAGTGCAATTGCTTATTCATGTTGCAAATCATCGGCAGATAAACATCTTTATGCTGTTTAAAACAGTATTCAATGATTTGTCTAGTCTGAATTTCACCAAAGGCATGCAGATAAATGCCAATTTTTTTTGCATGCTGAAAAGATTTTAGACGGATGAGTTGCTGGAGTATTTTTTGTTGAGATTGTTTGTGTTGAAAGCTGGAAACGGCTCTACGTTGATGTCGAAGTTGTTTGCGTAAAATTTTTAAATCCGTTGACATCACTTATTTGTCCCCAAAAAATACAAAAATATTCATCGAAAATGGAGTTTACCTGTTTTTCAGCTGTTTCAAAATCGGACAACTGCTTTCATTGGTGGTTTTACATTCATCCACCCAACTGCTTAAACGGGTCTTTAGAGCCTGTAATTCCTGAATCCTTTGATCAATTTTTTCTAGACGTTGCTCAATGACCTGTCTCACTTGTGCACGATCATCAAGTTGAAGTTGCAGTAATTCCTGTATCTCACTGAGTTGTAGTCCAGCATCTTTACCTTTTTGAATAAAGCTTAACGTTTCAATGTCTTTATCATTGTAATAACGATAACTCTGCGTGGTTTCAGGCACGCGCATTAAACCGATGCGTTGATAATAGCGAATGGTTTCAATATTGACATGACACTGTTTAGCCAGTTTTCCGATGGTGAGCATAAAATATCCTCAAATGACTTGACTCTGTACCTAGGTACAGACTTTATGCTAACACAATGAAAGAATAAAACAGGTGAGCCGGATGAATGAGCAACAAAAATCTTCCTGCTGTGCAAAACAGGATTCAGTCCTTGAATTAGTGAAAGTTGATCCAGTCTGTGGAATGAACGTTCCGGAAAGTTCAGAATATTATTTTGAGTATCTGGGGAAAAAATATTTATTTTGTTGTGATAGCTGCAAACAAAAGTTTATTAAAAATCCTGAAGCTTACCTTCAAGAAACCAAGCCTAAATCAGGCTGTGGCTGTGCAAATAAAGCCAAAGTTGTAGCGGCTTCATCTTCATGTTGTGGCGGTCAAAAAGCTGAAGCAGAGCAATATTCTGATCCGGTCTGCGGCATGACCGTGACAGATTTGTCCAAACCGCATACCGAATATTCAGGACAACTTTATTATTTCTGCTGTCAGAGCTGTTTGAATAAATTTCAGGCCAATCCAGAACAGTATTTAGAAAAAGAAGCTGCGAAAACTTCGGGATGTGGTTGTGCATCTAAATCAAAAGCAGATGAAAAAAAATCTTGCTGTGGTTCTCAAAATCAACCACCAGTAGCGCAATCATCAGGTTGTTGTGCGGGGAATAAAGCGCAAACCGCAGAACAGGTGAGTGAAACAACTATTGATCCCGTCTGTGGCATGCAGGTCAAAACAGATTCTAAATTTCATGCCCAGTTTGAATCACAGGATTATTATTTCTGTTCAGAACGCTGTCTGAATAAATTTACCCAGCAGCCAGAACAATATGTGCAAACTAAGCAGACAGCATCCTCCTGCTGTGCTTCACCAGAAAAAGTGGTAGTTGAAGAAAAGACATCTTCCTGTTGTGGGGGAGCGCATGATTCATCATTACATGGTTCAGAAATCGATCCTGTTTGCGGTATGTCGGTAGATACGTCAACCGATTTAAAAACCGATTATTTGGACAAAACCTACTATTTCTGTAATCCATCTTGTTTGGAAAAATTTAAAGGCGATCCTGAATTTTATCTGATTCCAGCCGATCAGCGTCCTGTACCTGAGGGGGCTGCGGATATGGATTATACCTGTCCCATGGATCCTGAAATTGTGCAAAAAGGACCGGGAACCTGTCCAATCTGTGGTATGGCTTTAGAGCCGATGCAACCGACCTTAAATGATGCACCGAATCCTGAACTGGTCGATTTTAGTCATCGTTTCTGGATGACTTTGCCGCTGACTTTAATTGTCTTTGTCATGGCCATGGGTTCGCATATTCATGCCTTTATTCCGCAGCATATTCAGCCGTGGATTGAACTGGTGCTTTCTATTCCCGTCATCCTTTGGGCAGGGAAACCTTTTATCGAACGTTGCTGGATCTCTTATAAAACCCGCAATCTGAACATGTGGAGTTTGATTGGGGTCGGGGTGCTGGCAGCATTTATTTACAGTGTGATCGCAACGGTTTTTCCATCACTGATTCCTATGCAGGCCAAAACAGGTCATGGGGTAGCCGTGTATTATGAAGCAGCTTGTATGATTGTATCCTTGAGTTTACTTGGGCAAATCATGGAGCTGAAAGCCCGAGCCAAAACCGCAGATGCGTTAAAATCACTGCTGAAACTGCAACCGCATACCGCAAAACTGGTGCAGCATGATCAGGTGGTGGAAGTAGATATTGGCATGGTGAAACAGGGAGATATCTTGCAGATTTCTTCAGGGGATCAAATTCCACTGGATGGCATTGTGGTGGAAGGCAAAACTTATGTCGATGAAGCGATGATGACGGGTGAGCCTGTACCGGTTAAAAAAGAAGTTGATGACCGGGTGATTGGTGGTACTGTTAACCAACAGGGTAGTATTCGCATTCAAACCACTGCAGTAGGTGCCAATACCACTTTAGCCAAAATGATTCAGACTGTAGCCGAAGCACAGCGCTCCAAAGCGCCGTTGCAAAGACTCGCCGATGTATTTGCCAAATATTTTGTGGTGATTGTTTTAGCAATTAGTGTGCTGACCTTTATTGCCTGGATGGTGTTTGGTAAAGCGCAATTTGATCTGGCGTTGATGTGTGCGGTAGCAGTACTCATTATCGCCTGTCCATGTGCCTTAGGCTTGGCAACGCCGATGTCAGTGATGGCAACCACAGGTCGGGCAGCGCAAAAAGGTGTGCTGTTTAAAGATGCTGAAGCCATTGAAGCCTTAAGCAAAGTCACTACTTTAATTGTCGATAAAACCGGGACCTTGACTGAAGGTAAACCGAGCCTGAAAGAGATTAAATTGCTTTCAGAGCATGTACAGCAAGCGCAAGTGGAACAATGGATTGCATCGATTGAACAGTATTCAACCCATCCGATTGCCCAGACTTTAACCAAGCTTGTTCCCCATGAGCAACTGATTAAAGTCAATGATTTTGAAGATGTCGCAGGCTTTGGGGTGAAAGGGCAGATTGATGATCAAACCCTGTATGTGGGCAGTCAAAAGCTGATTGATCAATTGGGTTTACAGCTAGCTAAACAGGCTCAAGAGAAACTGGATGCTCAACGGGCAACTGGTAATGTGATTAGTTTTCTGGCTAATGAGCAGCATGTTCTGGCTTATATTTCCATTCATGATGCGATTAAACCTAATGCGCATCAGGTGATTGATCAACTGATTGCCGATGGCATAGAAGTAGTCATGGCAACAGGTGACCATGAAAAAAATGCAAAATTGATCGCAGCAGAACTGGGAATTCAGCATGTTTATGGCAACTGTACCCCGACCGAAAAATTAGACATTGTGAAAAAATATCAGGCCCAAGGGAAAGTTGTGGCAATGGCAGGTGACGGTATTAACGATGCACCTGCACTAGCACAAGCCAACGTCGGGATTGCAATGGGCAATGGTACCGATATTGCCAAGCAAACAGCTCAAGTGACTTTAGTGAAAGGAGATATTCGTGGTGTGGCAGATGCCATTCATATGGCGAAACTGGGCGTGAAAAACATGAAGCAGAATTTGGCATTTTCCTTTGTCTATAATGGTTTAGGTGTGCCAGTGGCTGCGGGGATTTTTTATCCATTAACAGGTTTGTTGTTGACCCCGATGTTTGCAGCTGTAGCGATGTCACTCAGTTCTTTGTCAGTAGTCATCAACGCTTTGCGTCTGCAAAAATCTCGATAATGTAATATTAGAAGTGAAGTGACGTACCCAAGATGCAAGTCTTGGGTATTTTTTTACATAAAATATCAATGAAAATAGCTTAAAGACAATGAGATTGAATAATAAAATTATTTAAAATATAAAATGTATGAAGAAATATTGTAATAAATAATGCTGAGAATAATAAAAAACACTCCGAAGATGCCGCTGCATGTCATTACCCTGAACCCGAAGAAGTTCAAGGTGGACGCGACGCATACTTGCTGGGTTTCCCATTCGAAGATGGGCATACACTCTAAATATGCAGAACACAATCCGTAGATTTAAGTATCGGCAGGGATATAGACGCGCTGGCGAACACCTCAGAGATAGAGTAAGTATAACCAATAATCACGTATTGGCAAATCATCCGTGTGAAGGAACTGTAAACTTAGATTTCAACTGCCGATACTTTACCCAATTTGAAGAAAAATTAAGCCAAATCATCCACATCTTCTAAAATGGTCGCCAACAAGCGTTCGCAGTGGGCATACTCTTGCAATGATTTATTCATCGCCAGAACCTCTTGCATCAGCTCCAAAGCCACCATAATAATCAGTTTAGTTGGCTCTAGACGTGGGGCTTTACGACGAAAATCATCATATTTTTCATTTAACAATTCAGCCGCACGTTCCAGATCAGCCTTTTCAGTTTCAGTGGTAGCTAAACGAAAATTATGTCCCAATACCCGCAATTCAACAGCAATTTGTTCACTCATGCTTAAATGTCCTCATTGGCTTCTGTTGGGTGAGCAAGTTGTTGAATTTCTTGCGCGTGCTGATCTTGAGCAGTCCCTAAAATAGACAAGCGCTGAATAATCGCTTCAACCTTGGCCTTGGCATGTTCATTTTTTTGTAACAATCTTTCTCGTTCCTGCTGCAAAGCTTGAATTTCCTGTTGAGCAAGACGTTGTTCATTTTGCATTTTTTCTTTAATGACACGTAATTCATTACGTTCAGCCAGAATTTCCTGAAAACGATTTTTAAGATCGGTACAACTTTTTTCTAAACGACTATAACGATCAGCTAAAGAAGTCGCATCGGTGTTCAATTGCTTGAACTGGGAGCGTGCATCGCTTAATTGCTCGCTAAGATCGTCTATTTCTTCTTGTTTCTTGGTGATGATGCCGTTCTTTTGCACAATTTGGGCATGATGATGTTCGGCAGAATTTTCTTTTGCCGCGGTGAGTGCACTATTTTCACTTTCATAATGCGTAAGTCGCGTTTTTAAAACGCCAATATGCGCCTGTAGACGCTGTAATTCTTCTAACATATGGTAGTCGCACAGTATTGCAAACAAAGGTAATATATACGAAGTATAGAGATTGGATAAACGAATGCAAGACGATATTTCAGGTTGGTCGGAATGGCACCACAATTTTTCAAAAATTGAAGAGATTTCAAGCCCTAGTGAGTTACATGGGTTACTTACGGGTATTATTTGTGTTACTCAGGCACCCACCAGCGATGAATGGCAACAAATTTTAGCAACCCTTGAAATTCCCGCATTGGATGAACACGTTCTGAATTTGCTCACAGATGAAGCAGAAGATATTTCTCATGCTTTATCGGACGATGAACTGGACTATTTACCATTGCTTCCGGATGACGAACACGTTCTTGCGGATCGTGTACAAGCATTGGCAGACTGGTGTGCCGGGGTTGTACTCGGTTTCGGTTTGGCTTCAGGTCATATCCGTCCAGATGAAGTCGAATGGATTGAACATCTTCAAGATGTTGCAGCGGTCGAGTTTGAAGAATCTGACGATGACGAAGAAGGCGAAGCAAGCTATCAAGAACTTTATGAATTTGTGCGCTTAATTCCTGTTAGCTTGTCATTGGGACGCAAAAAAGTAGAAATTGCAGAAACACCATTGCTGAAAAAGCTTCAGCCTCAATTGAAACGTGCAGCTTCAACAGATGCAAGCAGTGTTGTAGAAATGTTTACCCCACATCGTCCGAGCTAATTAGGATGATTCTGGTCCAACAACAGGCTATTTAAAAAGTTATAACCTCCACTCATAAAAGACAAAAGTAAACTTAATGATGAAACTGACTCAAGCAGATTTTCAGGAACGTCGCGATCGCCTGGCAGAAGAAATGGGTCCGCACAGTATTGCGATTATTGCCACTAGTCCGGTTGCTATGCGTAACCGTGATGCAGATTATAAATTTCGTGCGGACAGCAGCTTTTTTTACCTGACGGGATTTGCAGAACCTGAAGCAGTGGCTGTCATTGAGACGTTTGAGTCGATTGATGAAGGTTATACCTATAGCTTGTTCTGCCGTGAACGTAACCGTGAAATGGAAATATGGAACGGTTATCGTGCCGGTGTGGATGGTGCAGTAGATCATTATGAGGCTGATGAAGCCTATGCGATTGATCTGTTAGATGAAGAAATTATCGAGAAATTGCTCGATAAACAAAAATTGTTCTATCGTATTGGTCAACAAGCTGATTTTGATGCGCGTGTAGCAAAGTGGATTGCCGAGGCCAATGGTGAATCACGTCGAGGTACCTCTGCACCTGCAAATGTGATTCAGCTGGATCGTATTTTAGATGAAATGCGTTTGCACAAATCTGAAAAAGAAATTAAGTTGATGCAACTTGCATCGAACATCAGTAGCGAAGCCCATACCCGTGCCATGCAAACTGTGCGTCCGGGCATGATGGAATATGCACTTGAGGCAGAAATCGATTACATCTTCGGTAAAAATGGATGTGTGCCTGCCTATAACAGCATTGTTGGTGGCGGAGCAAACGCCTGCATTCTGCATTATGTGGAAAATGACAAAGAGCTAAACGATGGGGATTTAGTCCTGATTGATGCAGCATGTGAATATCAATTGTATGCATCAGATATTACCCGTACTTTCCCCGTCAATGGTAAATTTAGCCCTGAACAAAAAGCGTTATATGAACTGATTTTAAAAGCACAACTGGCTGCCATTGATGCTGTACGTATCGGCAATTCATACAAACAACCACATAATGTTGCTGTTCGAATTATGGTTGAAGGTCTGCTTGAACTTGGCTTGATGCAAGGAGATATTGACGAAATTATTCAAAAAGAAACATTCCGTCAGTTCTATATGCATGGCACTGGTCACTGGTTGGGTATGGATGTGCATGATGTGGGTTCATATAAACAGGATGGTGAATGGCGTGCCTACGAAGAAGGCATGGTTGTTACCGTTGAGCCGGGTCTGTACATTGCCCCAGATGATGTAACAGTCGATGCGAAATGGCGTGGTATTGGTATCCGTATTGAAGATGATGTTGTAGCCACCGAAAATGGACCTCTAGTGCTCACTAAAGATGTCGTGAAAACAGTAGAAGATATTGAAGCGTTGATGGCAAAAGCGAAAGCTGCCTAAGCAGGTATCGAAGTTAAAAGCCGGTCAGATGATCGGCTTTTTTGTTTAATTTTTATCTATAATTAATAAAAAAATCATAAGAAGATCAAGACATGAGTGAATATGCACCACTTTATACACCACAAGAAAAATTACGAAAACTTGCGCTGTATAGCCTTTTGTTAATTCCAATTGGGATTTTATATATTTGGGTGATTCCATGGTGGAATACGACCACTTGGTTTCTCTGTCATCCGAAAGGTTACGATATTTTATTTAAAAGCACCTTTGTTGGCGTGCCAAGTATTTTATTAATGGCATTTTTATTAGATCTGCCGAGAAATATCAATATCATTCGACTAGGACAATATCCGTTGCCTGATCAGAAAATGTTTAAACCAACTCTTTATGTTTATGGCTTCAAAGCAGTTTGGAAATCGTATGTAAACATCATATTAATGGTAGTGTTAGTGACTACTATTTTGTTTGCATTACCGATAACCAAGCAAATAGTTGATCGTATAGATGTCAATAAGCTACAGCAACAACGTGCTTTGCAATGTCAAAATCCTAAGCCATGATGTAATATAAAATCCATCATGATTATAAGTATCTAAACCTTGTAGATACGACATAAAAGGATCAAAGCATGCAGCAAGAAGTGATCATCGTAGGCGGTGGTATGGTCGGGCTAAGTTTAGCCTTAATGTTAGCTAAGGCAAACATTGGGGTGAAGTTGCTCGAAGCTATAAAATATCCAAATTATGATGATGCCAATCTTGCACCTTATCACTCCAGTTTCGATGCACGAAATAGTGCCTTGTCACGTCGCAGTGTTCAAATCTATCAAGAACTTGGTTTGTGGAATGCCTTACAAGAACATGCAACGCCAATTCTTGAGGTACATATTACAGAGCAAGGCAGCTTTGGTAAGGCACGACTAAAAGCAGAACAAGAAAAAGTCGAAAGCTTTGGACAGGTGATTGAAAATGCCTGGCTCGGCCGTGTACTTCTCACGGAAGTTAGAAAACAGCCGCTTATTGAGTTGATTGATGGTGTACAAGTCACTTCACTAACGCAAGATGCTAATCAAGCCCATATTGAAGCTTTACGCGGTGAAGAAATCTTATCTTTACAATCCAAACTGGTGATCGCTGCCGATGGTCGTGATTCATTCTGCCGTAAAGCTTTAGGCATTGGTGCAGATGAACATGATTATGATCAAGTCGCTATTGTGACCACAGTGCAAACCTCAAAACCACACAACCATGTTGGCTTTGAGCGTTTTAGCCCGCTTGGGCCTTTAGCACTGTTACCTTTGCCGGGCGAATATCGTCGTTCCGTGGTTTGGCCGGTGAAAAAAGGAACTGAAGGTGAATGGTTAGGGGAAGAAAATGATCAACATTTCCTAGATGCCTTACAAGAAACCTATGGTGACCGAGCAGGCAAGTTCCAAAAAACCGGTCGCCGTTTTAGTTTCCCATTGTCCCAAGTACTTGCCGAAAAACAGGCAGTCGGTCGTGTGGTGCTGATGGGTAATGCGGCACATACCATTCACCCCGTTGCCGGGCAGGGCTTTAACCTGTGCATGCGTGATGCTTATGTATTGGTGCGTTCGTTGACAGAACAATTATCCAAATCAGAAGATATTGGCGAGCCGAGCATGTTGCTGGCTTACGAGCAGGCACGATTAACCGATCAGCAACGTGTGATCAAGTTCTGTGACACGGTGGTGCGTGGCTTTAGTAACCAAAACCCTGTGCTCAAACTAATCCGTAATACCGGCTTACTGGCTTTTGATACCATTCCGGGCATTAAACCGTTGGTGGCAAATTATGCAATGGGGCTAAAAGCATGAGTTTAAATCAGTCAGATGTACTAGATGTCGTCATTATCGGTGGTGGTTTAGTCGGTGGTTTAACCGCATTGTTGCTTGCACAAGGTGGTGTTCAGGCGACGGTACTCGATGCTGCACCTATTTTAGATGAACAAAAAGTTCTTTCTGTTGCCAATCCACGTGTTTTGGCACTCAGCCAAGCCACCATCCATTTGCTCAAAACGGTACATGTGTGGGAAAAATTGGCCCGTCAGATGCCTTATAGCGGCATGCAAGTGTGGAATAAAAATGGCTATGGCGAGATCAATTTTGGACAATCCAGCCAAAACACACCCAGTGCTGAACAGACTTTAGGGTCGATGGTTGAGCCGAGTGTTTTGAATTTAGCCATTCAGCAAAAAATGCTGGAACAGCTGCAAGATTACCGTACTCAAGTCAAAGTCATACGGGTAGAACAAGGTGTAGGCTTTTGGCATATTCATCTAGCAGATGGTACAGAGCTTAAAACCAAACTGGTAATTGGGGCTGATGGCGCAAATTCATTTGTCCGTGAACAAGCCTTTATTGACCTGGATATCCTCGATTACAAACAAGCCGGTTTAACTTGCGCCATTCGAACAACCCAGCCACACCAACATGTGGCACGTCAGATTTTCCTTGAAACCGGACCATTGGCATTTTTACCTATGGCCAGTTTAAAGCCGGAGCAAGATGGCTATTGGCAATCGATTGTCTGGACACTACCGGATGATTATGCAGAACAATATGCCGCTTTGAATGATGCCGATTTTACTGCGCTGCTAACTCGTGAAAGTCACCACATGCTGGGTGAAGTATTGGAAGCCACACCACGTGCACAGTTTCCGCTGAAAGCACGTGCTGCACAGCAATATGTCAAAGCTGGCTTAGCCCTGATTGGCGATGCCGCGCATGTGATTCATCCGCTCGCTGGGCAAGGGGTCAATATTGGCTGTTTAGATGCTGCCATTTTATGTGATGCATTACTACATGACAAAAAGCGTGGCGTATGGGCACATGAACAAACTTTGCAGCGCTATGAACACCGTCGCAAAGGACAAAATGATGCCATGATGCATAGCATGTCTGCGATTGGCTGGATGGAAACCACACAACTTTTTCCTGTGGTTTGGGCGCGAAATTTCGGCTTAAAACAGGTGGAGCAACATGCAGCCTTAAAAGATGCCTTTATGTCTCAAGCCAATGGATTACAGGTCTTAAAAGATACCTGTTATGCAGTTTGAGACTGAAAAGCTGCTTTTTGTACAAATATTCATATAAGTTTACTTTTTTGACTAAAAAAGATACGATTTTTTTGTATTTGACTCTATGCGAAACGATCAGAGATTGCTAAATTTCTTCCTAATTCAAAACCAATTTACATTGTAACTATGGAAGTCATTTGTGGGGAGAAAGAGAGATGACAGATATGAATGACTACGATGAAGTAGAAGAAACTGCAGTAGATGAGGATGAAGCGAAGGCTGCTGAAAAAGGGGCATCTGACAGTGAACCTACGCTAACAGATGGCGATGTGGCTGAAGCAGAAACTTTAACCGTGACTGCTAAACTCAAACAGCGTCAAGCCTTGGAAGATGAAGTTGCTGCGTTCCTTGCACGTGGTGGTCGCATTACTGAAGTCCCTGCGGATGAATCTGCAAAAGATTAATTGCTCCTTTGCTTGGTTTTTGTAAGGGATATAAAAAAAGCATCACAAACGTGATGCTTTTTTAGTTTTTACTGGCTCATTTTTAATCTTGATTAGTGAGTTCCAGAGCACGTTGATACGCCACTTTCTTTTTGATTCCAGTCAAATCGGCTGCCAATTGTGAAGCAGCTTTGACCGATAGATCTTGCAATAAACGCGTCAATAACTGATCCAGTTTTTCCTGATCTAAATCCTTTTCTACCGTCGCACCACCAATGACTAAAACAATTTCACCTTTTTGCTGGTTATGGTCAGATTCAATCAATTGAATCAACTCCGCCAAAGTCATTTTTTTGATGGTTTCAAAAGTTTTAGTGATTTCACGGGCAAAACCAACTGGACGCTCTGCACCAAAAATATCAGCCATATCTTTCACTGACTCTAAAATACGATGCGGTGCTTCATAAAAAATTAAAGTTTGAGTTTCATCTTTTAACTTTTCTAACTGAATTCGACGCTGAGATTGACGCGAAGGCAAAAAGCCTTGAAAGCTAAAACGGTCACTCGGCAAACCGACAGAGCTGAGTGCGGCAATCGCAGCACAAGCACCGGGTACAGGAACCACGCGAATATTATGCTCTTGTGCGGCACGAACCAGTTTAAAACCCGGGTCACTAATCAGCGGCGTACCTGCATCACTAATCAAGGCCATGTCTTCGCCATTCAGCAATCTCTGGATCAATATATCAATTTTGTTACTTTCATTATGCTCATGACACGCAGTCAGAGGAGTTGATATATTATGGTGCTTTAATAATTGAGTGGAAGTACGCGTATCTTCTGCCGCGATAATACTTACAGACTTCAAAACATGAATCGCACGATAAGTGATGTCATCTAAGTGCCCAATTGGGGTCGCTACAACAAATAACTGAGCACTCATAAGGTTTCTCCAATGTTGAATAATAAAAATAATTTGATGGGCTTCATGCTGTATTGCATTTTTAACCACGCACAAGCCGAAGTATTGGTCATTTTACCTGAATCGGGTCCTATGGCGCGAGCCGGATTGAGTGTCAAACAGGGTTTTATGAGTGCTTATCAAGCATCAGGTCAGAAAACTCCGATTAAATTTGTAAACTCTGATCAAAAACAAATTGTCCAGCTGTTAAAAAATAACGTGAATAAAAAAACTGAAATGGTGATTGGACCTTTAGCACGCAATGAGGTGGAAGGGTTAATCAAGAGCAAACCCAAAGTTCGTGTTTTGGCTTTAAATGAAGTCACTGACCAAGCGGAAAATGTCTGGCAATTCAGTCTATCCAAGAAAGATGATGCTTATGCGCTGAATCAAATTTTGCAGAAAGATAAAATTAAGCAACTTTATGTTTTTCGCCAACCGAGAACAGAAGTCGACAGTGAACTTTTTCTCATGTCTTTAGTTTCACAAATGGATTATCCCTTAACTGTTGTCGAGGAAATACCGAAGAAGTTGAATAAGCAAAGCAGTTTATTACTGCTCGGAAATAATGAATGGCTCAATAGTCTGGTTAAGCTGCCGAATAAAAATCTCTATGTATTGGCGAATGCCATTGAACAGCATCAACCGATTCCCAAAGGTGCGAGGTTTTGTGATGCGCCCGCTTTATACGATCCGGGATGGTCAGGTGTAATTAAAGCTTATCAGCACCATCCTGTTTCCATGCAGTACCAACGACTATTGGCCTTTGGCAGTGATACTTGGCATATTGCTCAACAATATTTAGATGAACCGAATTTAAAAAGTATGGAATTTGAGTGGCGTACACGGTTGATTAAAATCAATAATAATCATATGCAGCGTATTCCACATTGCTATGAAAATACCAGAAAAGTCATTAAGACCTTGTAATGGCAACGAATATGCAAGCTCATTTAAATTTAGGCCAATGGGCGGAACAACAGGCCTTAGCACTTTTACAAGCTCAAGGTTTTGCGCTCATTGTCACGAATTATCATTGTCGATATGGGGAAATTGATCTGATTGTGCAAAAGGATCAGGAGTTGATATTTGTGGAGGTGAAAGCACGCTCTGCGACTCAATATGCACAATCATGTGAAACAATTTCACTCTCTAAACAAAAGAAGATTATGAAATCTGCCTTATGCTTTTTAAATACTCATCCACAATTCCAACAGTTTTATTGTCGTTTTGATGTATTTTGTTTTGATTTTTTTCAACAATTTGCAAAAACAATACAGCAAGATTTTTCCAAATTCACTTATGATCAACAATGGATTGAAAATGCTTTTACTTTTGATCAAGAGTTTATTAATCTTTGAACAAAATCAGAGCGTAAATACTGAAATAAAATAGAATTGAAATTAACGATTAGGAGTCTTGCTGAGTGTTTAACCGTATTGCAATGACGTTACTGTGTGTAGCAAGTTTATCTGGTTGTGCAAGTTTCATCTCTGGTGGCACAGGAACAGCCCCAGTCGGAAAAGAGAGTGGTGCCCGTTCACTTGGACAGGTGTTTATTGACTCTTCTATAGAACGTACCGCTAAAATTAATTTATATAAATTAGATGCACGATTTAAACAATCTCGTGTGAATATTGAAAGTTTTCATGGCAACGTCTTATTGACTGGCCAAGTGCCAGATGCCCATTTAAAGCAATTGGCTGAAGATAATGTACGTGCCATGAGCGATGTCAAAACTGTCCATAATTATATTAAAGTGGGCAACCAAATTGGTTATGCCACCATTATGCAAGATACCACGGTCACAGCGAACACGCGTGGACTGATTATGAAAGCCGTCGTGGTATCAGATAGTAAAGTCCGCATTCATACTGAAGATGGCATTTTATATGTGATGGGACGTTTAAATAGTGCCGAGATCACGGATCTGAATCAGGTGCTTGAGCAAGTGGGGAATGTGACTAAAATCATTACCCTGATTGATAATGTTGAACAATCACGTGCAGTGACTTCAAGTTTTAGCAGTCCTGTGGTGTATGCACAACCAATTGAACAAACACCTGTAGCCATTGATCCTGACCAAGCTGAACCTACGAATGCTCAATAATGTAACTGAAGTGGTTAAAAAGAAACTGGAACAAAATGTCGCATTGGTGAAAATGTTTTACAAGGATTTTCGCCTTTACGATTTTGGTAGTTATGCACTGAATCGTTTAACCCCTAAAAAAGGTTATTCGGTCGTTGAAAACATTGCTTATGGTTTAAGAGCACGACAACGCTTAGATATTTTTACTGCTGAAGCACCACGTGAACAGCGTCCCTTAATTGTATTTGTACATGGCGGGGCGTGGTTACATGGAGATAAAAAAGATTATCGCTTTGTCGGTGAAGCCTTTGCGAAAGAGGGGTATGACGTTGCGGTGATCAATTATCATTTAGCACCAGAACATGTATTCCCCAGTTATATTGATGACCTGAGTCTGGCATTAAACTATCTGACCCAGCATCAATCCAAACTGAATATTCGCACTGAAAAATTGGTGTTGATGGGGCATTCGGCCGGTGCATTCAATGTCATGTCGGCACTGTATCATCCGAAGCCGTATACCTTGCACTGCCGTGCCCAAATTCAAGCGATTATTGGATTGTCTGGACCTTATCATTTTGATTATAAAGATGATCCTTTATGTGCCGAGGCGTTTGATCAGACTGTGCCTTATCAACAGGTGATGCCATATTATTTTATTGAATCGAACATGGTGAAGCATTACCTGTTTTTGGCATCGAATGATCAAGTGGTCGGTCATAATAATTCAGAAGATTTGCATCGTATTTTGCAGGAAAAGGGCAATCATAGCCAAATCATTACCATTCCGGGGACAGGGCATGTTTCCATTATGGGTTCGGTTTCGAGTTTATTTAGTCGCTATTTCCAGACCAAGAAACAAATTTTAGCGGCTTTGGATGAAGCCCTAAAACCCTAGCTTATAACCATTCACGGGTGTCATCTGCAACAGGATGACCTTCGGTAATGTGTTTAATCATGGCGTAAGCAATGCTGCCTTTAAACGGAATTTCGGGCAGTTGATCCAATTTAAAAAATTGCGCATCGCTGATTTCTTCTTCTTGAAGTTTAATTTCTCCAGAAGCATATTCGGCGCGAAAAGCGAGCATTAAATTGCTTGGAAAAGGCCAAGGTTGGCTGGCAAGATATTGGACATTTTTTACTTTTAATCCGACTTCCTCAAAAGTTTCACGGCGTACCGCCTCTTCTAAGGTTTCTCCAACTTCGACAAAACCGGCAATCAGTCCATACATATTGCTTTTGTTTTTGGCATTTTTAGCCAGCAAAATTTCATCATCACCACGGGTAATGACCGTAATCACGCAAGGTTGTACTCGTGGATATTGGTGATAATGGCAAGCAGGGCAAATCATGGCATATTCAGTCGGATGTGCTTCTGTCAGATGCCCACAGTGACTACAGAATTTATGGTTTCGACGCCATTCTAAAAGTTGAATTGCACGACTGGCCTGTTCGAATTGCTTTGTATCCCAAAGCGTCAATAACTGACGGATAGGAACCAATTGTAAGCCTTGAGGAATAGGCTCGTCTTCGAGAAGATCACGGGCAATCACTTGATCACCCGTGTTGAAGTGAAGATCACTTGCCAAACGTTCTACTTGAGGAAGTTGAAAATTTTCATCCACTAACAGTTGATGTTGATGAAAGATATAAGCAAGTGATAATTCAGACATTAGGCAACAGTTTTCAGTTTTTCGCTACTTTGCAATGCTACATTAAACATCGACTGCAATACAGGTTGTTTGTATTTTAAATTGTCAATCATCATATCGGCACTGGCTAAAGTATCGAGGGTGTGATTGATTTGTTCAGCATTAATCACTGTTGAACTTTCAATTTGCTGCTGAATAAATTCTGCTGCTGTTTTTAACGCGGTTTGACCAGCTTCAGCATTTAAGAACAAGAGTGCACCCCCAATTTCACGCAATTGGGTCGGCAAATTTTCTACAGTTGCCAAATTACTGTCTTGTAAATACTGCATTAGGGTTTGGCTAGCAAGCTCAATCACCGCTTTAGCTTCATTGAGCAAAGCAGCATGTGCTTCGTCTAAACGGTCTAAAGAGATATTCATGTTGTGCACACGAAGCTGTAAACGGCTTGAGGTGTGATGACGTTCTAATACGCCAATTGAATTCATTGCAGAGAGAATGCAATTCATCAATTGTTGTGCAAAGCCTTCATCTTTCAGCACTTCAGCACTGTTGAGCAAACTTGCTTGGCGTGATAAGTCATTAAAGGCTTCATTCAGATTGAGCACTTTGAAAATATTAGCAAGACTGCTTAATTTATCTTGTAACTCCCGTGTTTTTTCCGGGGTCATATTTTGATAGTTGTATTCGATGTCGTTACGAATTTGTGTCATTTCAGTAGTCACAAGTTCGCTAATCGTATGCATGGTATCAAAATCGGGGCCATAAAGATGACGGCTGAATACTTGTAATTGTGTATCGGTCAGATGGTCTTCACCCAGATTAAGCTGGTTGCGGATATGCTCGGCAGTCTGATCTTCTTGGCTAATACACAAACTTAAAATATTGGCTAAATCGGCCAAGCTTGGCTTGAAACGATCAGGGGTATTGAAGTACTGCGCCATATTACGTTCAATGCTGACCAAGGTACGCAAACGCGGATCGTTTAGAAGCAAATGATCAATCTGCTCAAATGCGACATGCACTAAATTCCAATATTGCTTACTTGGCGTATTTTCGGCAAGACCGGCTAAATATGCACCGACCAATTTGATCGCTTGTAGATCAAATTCGGTTTCTTCCTGTTTAATCAGCTTGTTTAAAGATAATTTATACAAGCGATGCACATATTTAGATTTCTCTAAGCTTGGTGCTTTAGGAAGCTGGAAATCAGGAGTGATAGAGTCAAGTAAAGACTCAATATGCTGACCTTCATGAGTAACAGGTTTACCCAATACAATTTCCAGACGATTGAGTGTATCGAGCAAGAATTGCGGGATTTTAACTTCACGCAAGCAAATGAATTCGATATAGCGCTTCATCATGGTAGTGCCTTCGCTTAAGGCGATCACCTCTTGGGTGTTAATTTGCGCAGGATTCCCCATGATTTTGCGCATTAACTCAGCAGAATATTGAGCGATTTTAGCCAAGGTGGGCATATCAATCAGCGCCAGTACCTGGGCACATTGCTCAAATTGATTCAGTGCATCATCAATACCAAAAGGTAAAGTTTGATCTTCTGCTAAGCTGCTAACCGCTGATTCGACTAGTTTAATTGAGTTATCAACCTCATTTTTTATTATCAGCAATGCAGTTGGGTCAAAATGAATAGAGGTTTGGTAAGACATGTATCTGCACCTTTCCTAGTGTTTTATCTGTTTATGAGCAGCCCGTTAAAGGCGAAACTTCTTTACATTCAACTATAACTTAACTGTTAAATGTTTAAATACAAAAAACCACTAGAAATGTAGATTTTATTTTGCAAAAAGACAAGCTGTGCCATGTTTTTCTTCAAATTCTTTGACCCATGTCTCATGTGCTTCAAGTTCCTGCTCTGAAGGCAAGATGACAGGCAACTCGATTTGTACACTTAGACGTGCAGTCTGTGCCTCTTGTTGCTCACTCTCGGTCAAGGTATCCATGTCGAAGGAAACTTGACCACCGGTCATGGCTAAATAGACATCTGCCAGAATTTCAGCATCGAGTAATGCACCGTGGAAAGTACGGTCTCGTTGCGGAATCTCATAACGGCGCACCAAAGCATCAAGGGAGTTTTTCTGCCCCGGATGTTTGCTTTTCGCCATGGCTAAGGTGTCGGTAACTTCACACACATCGGATAAAGCCACAAAGCCCGCACGTTTGAACTCCATGTTTAAGAAGTTCATGTCGAAGGTGGCGTTATGCGCAATAATCTCTGCGCCTTTTAAATACTCAAAAAGGACATCAGCAATTTCTGCATACACCGGTTTATCTTTTAAGAAATCATCTGAAATACCATGGATATTTTCAGAATCACCGACCGGTTTTTTCGGATTGATATAAATATGAATGGAGCTACCGGTCAGTTTACGGTTGACCATTTCAATCGCACCAACCTCGATAATCCGGTCAGTGTCCTGAAAATAGAAACCGGTGGTTTCGGTATCCAGAATCAGTTGGCGCGGACCATGAACCTGTTTGGTTCGTGGTGTAATCACAATATGTGGATGCTCTACATTTAATAGATCAGGCGCAACACTTTCTACAATTTCATCTTGAACTTCAGCTTCGTCATTCATTTCTTCAGACTGAATCATTTCTTGTGCTAAATTTTCTAAAGCTTCCGTGTCATCCTGTGCATCAGATTCCATTAAATCGAAACCAAAAGGATCATCTAGCAACCAATCCTTTTCCACTTTTTTTTTATCTAAAACCACAGCTTCTTCTAATGGGTTTTCTGCTTTTGATGATGGATTTTTCATGTTGGCTAAGGTTTGGTCTGCACCTAGGTTGGCAAGTTGATCTGCCATTTCATTGCCCGGATGTCCAGAATGACCTCTAATCCAGTTCCATTCAATTTCGCGGCCCTGGCAGGTTGCATCCAGAAGTTTCCACAGATCTGGATTTTTAACATCTTTCCAGTTTTTCTTTTTCCAGCCATGAATCCACTCGGTAATACCTTGTTTTACGTAATTGGAATCTGTCCAGATAATCAGTTTTGCATCAGCAGGGCAGGATTTAATGCCTTCAATGGCCGCAGTGAGTTCCATGCGGTTATTGGTGGTTTCCGGCACACCGCCAAACAGCTTGTGTTCTTCAGTTTCAGTAATGACATATGCACCCCAACCGCCTAAACCTGGATTGCCGCGACAAGCGCCATCGACATAGAGTGTGATTGTTTGAGTCATATAAACCAAATCCGAACGAGTGAAAGTCAAATTGAACAGTGTGAATGGCATATTGTATAACGCAATTGCACATTTGAACTGTATAACATGCTTATTTTTTAATTTCTTGTAACATTTATAGTGAAATCGCGCTAAATTATTGCCTTGTGTCTAAGACATGCTTCACTACAATGGCATATCTAAAAAATAAATTTTATACGAGTTGTCTGGATTTCTTTATGTATAAACCAACCGCGATTTTGTGGCAGCCTTTATTACCCAATTTTTTTAAAATTACAGTATTGGGTTCAGCTTTAGCTGCGCTAGGTCTGACGGGTTGTTCCTCGAGCCAAAGTGCAATGCAAGGATCAAAATCGAAACTGGTGGGTTCTGCATATCTGGATGCCGACAGCTTGGACTCTTTAGAAGATCTACTCTCTGCAACAGATATGCGTGCGGTAGAAGGGGATCGTCTGCTCATTTTAAAACACGGTGATGTTTGGAAACGCATGACCGTGGGTTTTAAAATGGATCAAACCCATTGGGACTCTCGTATTGAAGCGCAGCGTGGCTGGTTTATTTCACGTCAACCGTATTTAGACCGTTTGAGTGCACGTGCTTCACGTTATCTTTATCACACGGTGAAAGAAGCAGAGCGTCGTGGCCTGCCGACTGAACTGGCTTTATTGCCGATTATTGAAAGTTCGTATGACCCTGCAGCAACCAGTAGTGCAGCAGCAGCAGGCATGTGGCAATTTATTCCAAGTACTGGCCGTATTTATGGCTTGAAACAAACCAGTTTATACGATGGTCGCCGTGATGTCGTTGAATCGACGCGTGCAGCGTATGAGTTTTTAGGCGGTTTGTACAATCAGTTCGGTTCATGGGAACTGGCTTTGGCGGCGTACAATGCAGGCCCGGGACGTATCCAGCAAGCGATTAACCGCAATAAGGCGGCAGGGTTGCCCACCGATTACTGGTCACTAAAACTGCCACAAGAAACCATGAACTATGTGCCACGTTTCTTGGCGGTTGCACAAATTATTAAAAATCCGGGTGCATATGGGGTGTCTTTGCCTCCAATTGCCAACCGCCCACACTTTAGAGAAGTGCCTGTAGGGACAGTGAATTTAAATGAAGTTGCCTCTATTACAGGTTTAAGCCGTGCCGAGCTATATCAATTAAATCCGGGACATCGTGGTGATTGGGTGGATAGTCAAAGCCCAATGAAGATTATTATTCCTGCGGATTTAAGTCCTGCTATTGATGCCCGACTTAAAAAATTATCTTCTAGTTCTGGTGGTTTATGGGCCAGCACTGCACAACCCTTTACGCCAGAAAGATCTAATCCACCTGAACTCAATACTCAAGTGATTAATCCGGTAAAAAAAGCCCCCCCGGTATTAGCCACGACGACTACAAAAACCGCTCAACCCGTTGCAGCTACAGCAGTTAAAGCTGCGAATCCTGTGACCACAACCCAAGCCTCAAATACACGGCGTATATCTACACCTCAAGGTTCTGAAGCGTTGGCATTGTTTGCGTCGAATAGCGATATTCCAAGTGCACCACGTATTCCTGTTGCGGTTACTCCAGTGGCCAATGTTAAACCTGTGACTGTTGAGCCACCATTATCTACGGCTGAACGTGAACAAATTTTGGCTGCAGTAAAAGCTGAAGGTGCAAATAAAACTGTCGAGCAAGTGCTACAACCTGTAGCCAGCAAAGCTGAACAAGAGATAGTGGTTGCAGAACTTAAAGCCATTGCACCGCAAGGCACAGAAATTACCGATCCATTTGACGGTAAAATTAAACTCACGGCGATTCAAACCAGTCAATCGGTCGCAGAGCAGCAAGGTAAGGAGTTGACCAAAGGCTTTGCTTATCCTAAAGGGGTAGCGGAAAATACCAAAATTGATTCTGATGAGGCAAAACGTAACCAAGGTAAAAACTACGTTAAGACTGATTCAGAAATTGTGGTGGTTGCACCTAAAGGAAAACGCAGTACCTATACCGTTCTTCCTGGAGATACCTTAGCCGTTATTGCGATGAAAAATGGCTTGAACTGGCGTGATGTGGCAAAGTGGAATCAGATCGATCCAAATTCACCGCTGTATGTCGGAACCAGTATTTATCTCTACGATGCGAAACCGCAAAGCACAGAAACATCTGCTCAAGGCAAGGCAAAAACACAGCCTGAAAGCTATGTGGTTCAAGCCAATGACAGTTTGACTGGCGTCGCTAGCCAGTTTGGCATGTCGGTTAAACAACTTGCAGATTACAATAATTTATCAGTCAGCAGTGGTTTGCGTGTGGGGCAAAAATTGTCGTTAAAAGAAACGGCTCAAAGCAACTCCAATACTGCCGAGACGAAGGTTAATAGCACGACGCCAGCTGCTAAAGTGAAAACCAAGTCCTATGTGGTTAAACGTGGCGAATATTTAAAACTGATCGCTGACCGTTATGCCTTGTCTAATCAAGAGCTGGCAGATTTAACCACGGGTTTAACTGCGGGCAGTAGCCTCATGGTAGGGCAAAAAATTAATGTTCCATTAAATGAAGTTGAAAGCAAAGTAGAGATTAAGCAGGAAGAAAAATCGACTCCAGTTAGAGAGGTTTCAGAACTCGCGTATAAAACTGAAAGCTATCGTATTCAACGTGGTGACACCTTATCTAGTATTGCTGCACAGTCGAAAATCTCTTTAACTGAATTAGCTCAACTCAATAAATTATCCAATAACAGCGGTGTGCAAGTCGGTCAGACCATTAAAATTCCTGCAGGTTCAACTGTTCCTGAAAGTTATACGGTGCAATCCGGAGATAGCTTGTCGGCTATTTCGGCTAAATATAATTTAGGCATGGATTATATCGCCAATATTAACGGCATTAACCGCAATACCGGCTTGCGTGTTGGACAGCGCTTAAAACTCAGTGGTGAAGCTGCACCTGCGGTTCAGTCTGTAAATGAAACAGTCATGGACAAAACTGAAAAAGCAGTCAAAGGCGTGAAGCCAACTGTGCATGTTGTGAAATCGGGTGAAACTTTAAGTTCGATTGCACGTCAGTATTACTTGCAGCTTCAGTATTTGGCCGATCTCAATCAAATCAGGACTAACAGCACTGTACGTATCGGACAGCAGCTAAAAATTGGTTTGCCGCCTGAAATTGAAGCGAGAGCCAACAGTATTCGCCCTGTCGTTGCAAGTCCGCTAAAAACTAAATCTTCATCTAAAAGTACTGATACCTATACAGTGAAACCGGGTGAGTCTTTAAATGCGATTGCGAATCGGGCAGGTGTATCGGTTGCTGAACTGGCATCATTAAATGATCTAAATGCACGTGCAGGTTTGCGTGTCGGTCAGCAGATCATGGTGCCTAAAACAGTCACAGAGTATAAGATCAAACGCGGTGATACCTTGATTGGCTTGGCCAACCGTTATGGACTGGATACGGATAAACTGGCGGAAATGAACGCGATTCAACCCAATACTCAATTACGTATTGGTGATGTGATTAAAGTGCCGAACTTATAATTATAGGCAAAGACAGGGAGTCATTTTAGATGTCATTTGCTCTAGCAAAACGCTTGAGTTTTGCCTGTGGGGTTAGTCTTTTGACGCAAGGGCTGTGGGCTGCTGTGCAGACCACGCCTTATATTGCAATCCATAGCCAGCCGAAATACGCTGGCTTAGCCGTCATGCCTTATGCAAATGCCAATGCCCCCAAAGGTGGTTATTTGAGTACCGCAAGTAATGGCACATTCGATAACCTGAATAGTATGAATGGCAAAGGCAGCTCAACCGATGGCGTGGAATATCTGTTTGACTCGCTGATGTCGAATTCACTGGATGAGCCGGGAGTGATGTATCCCTTGCTGGCGGATAAAGTGACTTATGATCCCAAACAAACCAAATATGTCATTTTCCATTTAAATCCCAAAGCACGTTTTAGTGATGGCAGTGCAGTGACTGCCGAAGATGTTAAATTCAGTTTTGATGCTTATCGGACCAAGTCTAATCCGGGTTTACAGATGTATCTGGCGGATCTGGATAAAACCGAAGTGTTATCCAAATTTGCGGTAAAGATGAGTTTCAAGTCTGGCAATAATGCTGAAATGCCGCTGATACTGTCGCAAATGCCGATTTATTCAAAACGTGATTGGCAGAACAAAGATTTTACCCGTGTCACCATGCAGCCGATTTTAGGTTCAGGGCCGTATCTGATCGATCGGATTGATGCCGGTCGCAATATTAGCTATAAACGTAACCCGAATTATTGGGGCAAAGATTTACCGGTCAATAAAGGACGTTATAACTTTGATCGTTTGAAGTATGTGTATTACCGCAGTTTGGACATTGCTTTTGAAGGTTTTAAGTCGGGTCAATATACCCTGCATGAAGAGTTTACTGCGCGTAAATGGGTCACTGAATATCATTTTCCTGCTGTAAAAACAGGGATGGTGGTGAAATACAGATTCAAGCATCAGAATCCCATACCGACACAAAGTTTTGTGTTTAATACCCGCCGTACACCTTTTCAAGACATCAAGTTCCGCCAAGCCATCACTTATGCCTACGATTTTGAATGGCAAAACAAGGCGCTATTTTATGGACAATATCGACGATTACAGAGTTATTTTGCCAATAGTGAACTGGAAGCGAAAGGTGTTCCAAGCAGTGCAGAACTGGCGATTTTAAAACCGTATTTATCTCAATTAAATCCGATTCAACGTCAGGGTGTTTTGAAGGATTGGAAATATCCGGTTTCCGATGCCAGTGGTTTTAACCGCAATAATTTGCTGACGGCTCGTCAGTTACTCATCAAAGCAGGTTATACCTTTAAGAATAGCCGTTTGCTCGATCCCAAAGGCAAGCCGATTCGTATTGAATTCCTGATTCATCAAGATGGTTTACAACGTACGCTGATGCCGTTTATACGCAATATGAAACGTCTGGGTGTGGATGTTGCCATTCGTCATGTCGATGTGCCGCAGTACATTGAACGTATGCGTAGCAAGGACTTTGACATGACCACCAATGTGATGCCACAGTCTTTAAATCCGGGCAACGAACAGGCACAGTTCTGGGGCAGTGCATCGGCAGATCAGCCGGGAAATTATAATTATGCCGGCATCAAAAATCCGGTGATTGATGAAGTGATTCAGCAGCTCATCCGTGCACCTGATCGTGAACAATTGGTAGTCAGAACCAAGGTGCTGGATCGTTTATTGCGTGCCGGATATTATCAAATTCCGACCTATGGTAAAGGTGAAAACTGGTTTGCCTACTGGAACATGTATCATCAGCCTAAGGTTAAACCAAAGCTCTCAACAGGGATTGACTATTGGTGGAGTGATGCGGAACAAGCCAAAAAAGTCACCCATTATTTAGGTCAACAATAAGCAATAGCAAAGGCACAAGGAACGTTGTTTCGATGGGCATATATATATTAAAAAGACTGCTGCTGATTATTCCGACACTGTTTTTCATTTTATTGATTAACTTTGTGGTGATTCAAATTGCACCCGGAGGTCCAGTCGAGCAAGCCATTCAACAGGCGGAAGCTTTTCAAGGTTTGGGGGCGACGGGCGGTGAAACCGCGACGGCCAAAAGCAATTATCAGGGTGCAAAAGGCTTGAGCGAAGAAATGGTCAAGAAGATTAAAGCGCAATATGGTTTTGATCAGCCTGCAACTGAACGCTTCTGGATGATGCTGAAAAGTTATGTCACTTTCGATTTTGGCACCAGTTTTTTTAAAGATAAACCTGTGACCCAATTGCTCTGGGAAAAAATGCCGGTGTCCTTGTCTTTAGGATTATGGAGCACTTTGCTGATTTATCTGGTCTCTATTCCTTTAGGCATTAAAAAAGCGCGTCAACATGGCATGCTGTTTGATAAATCCACCTCAATGTTATTGGCAATAGGTTATGCCGTACCTTCTTTTGTCTTTGCAGTTTTGCTGATTGTGTTTTTTGCTGGTGGTTCGTATTTTCAGTGGTTCCCGCTACAGGGGCTGGTTTCAGAAAACTTCAGTGAACTGAGTGTATTGGGGAAAATTAAAGATTATTTCTGGCATATGACTTTGCCTTTGCTGGCGATGGTAATCGGTGGTTTTGCCAGCCTCACATATTTGACCAAATATTCTTTTATGGAAGAATTAAACAAGCAGTATGTCCTGGCGGCGCGCTCTAAAGGCTTAACTGAATCGCGGGTGCTCTATGGTCATGTGTTCCGTAATGCGATGCTGATTGTGATTGCCGGTTTACCGGAGGCACTGATTGGTATTTTCTTTGTCGGCAACTTGTTTATTGAAATCATCTTTAATCTGGATGGTTTGGGACTACTTGGTTTTGAAGCCATTCAACAGCGTGATTATCCTGTCATTTTCGGAACCTTGTTCCTGTTTACCTTGCTGGGTTTGATTCTGCGTTTAATCAGTGATGTGTTGTATCAGGTGATTGACCCGCGCATTAATTTTGATTCGCGAGGTGCTGAATAATGTCACCTTTAATGCATGCACGCCTGAAACGCTTTCAGGAAAATAAACTCGGTTTTGGTTGTTTAATTGTTTTCACTGTCATTTTTGTATTGTCGCTGGCTTCTGAATTGATTGCCAACGATAAACCGCTTTTGGTGAGCTATGATCATTCACTTTATGTGCCGGTTTTAAAATCCTATCCGGAAACCACTTTTGGCGGAGTGTTCGAAACTGAAGCCGATTATAAAGATCCGGTGGTACAGCAACTCATCAACGATAAAGGCTGGGCAGTCTGGCCTCTAATTAAATATTCCTACCAAACGCCTAATCTGGAACTGGCAGTTCCGGTACCTTCTGCACCGACTTCCCAAAACTGGTTAGGCACCGATGATCAGGGGCGTGATGTATTGGCGCGCATTCTTTATGGTTTACGTGTATCGCTATTATTTGGCTTTGCATTAACCATTGCTTCGGCCATTCTTGGAATCGCCGTAGGGGCGATTCAGGGCTATTATGGTGGCTGGATTGATCTACTTGGTCAGCGCATTCTGGAAGTATGGGGCGGTTTACCGATGCTATTCATGGTGATGATTCTGGTCAGCATGTTTACCCCGAATGTGTACTGGCTGTTTCTGATTATGCTGTTATTCGGCTGGACCACCTTGGTGGGACTGGTTCGCGCTGAATTTTTAAAGGCACGTAATCTGGATTATGTTCGTGCCGCACGCAGTCTGGGTATGGAAGATCGAACCATTATGTTTCGTCATATCTTGCCGAATGCAATGAGTTCCAGTTTGTCACAGTTACCGTTTATGTTAACCGCCAATATCACCGCACTGACTGCATTGGATTTCTTGGGTTATGGTTTACCACCGGATGCTGCGTCTTTGGGTGAATTATTATTACAAGGCAAATCCAACCTGAATTCACCGTGGTTGGCACTCTCGGGCTTCTTTACTCTAGCCATTGTCTTATCTTTGTTGATTTATATTGGGGAGGCGACACGTGATGCATTCGATCCAAGACGCCAATAATCCAGAAACGGTATTAACTGTAGAGCATCTGAATATTCAGCATCAACAACAGGTTTTAGTGGATGACCTAAACTTTAAGCTGCATGCAGGTGAAACCATTGCCATTGTCGGTGAAAGTGGTTCCGGTAAATCGATTAGTAGTCTGGCTGTGTTGGGGCTTTTACCGAGCACCTTAAAAATAAAAGGTCAGGCTTGGCTCACACAGCAAGATCTGTTGTCACTTAAAACTGAACAGCTGCAAAAAATTCGTGGCCATAAAATTGCCATGATTTTCCAGGAACCGATGACGGCTTTAAATCCCTTGCATCGGGTCGAGAAAATTATAGGCGAAACTTTATTGCTGCAAGGTTGGTCTAAGCAAAAGACTCAGGCACGCATTATCGAATTGCTGCAAGATGTTGGCATTACAGACCCTGAAGATAAATTGCGCCGTTATCCACATGAGCTTTCCGGTGGACAGCGTCAACGCGTGATGATTGCCATGGCATTAGCCTTGGATCCGGAAATTTTGATTGCCGATGAGCCGACTACGGCTTTGGATGTGACTTTACAGGCGCAAATCTTGCATCTGCTTAAATCATTACAGCAAAGCCGAAAGATGGCGATGATCCTGATCAGTCATGACTTGAATCTGGTACGTCGCTATGCCGATCAGGTGATTGTGATGAATAAAGGCATGGTGGAAGAACAGGGCAGTGTTGCGGAAATTTTTAAAAACCCGAAACAAGCCTATACCCGCGATTTACTGAATCATGATTTTGGTGAAGCCATTCAAATTGCAGAAGCTCCCAATCTATTGGCTTTACACAAGGTCGCGGTGAAGTTTCCAATCAAGCAAGGATTGTTAAATCGGGTCAAAGATTACTTTGTGGCAGTAGAACCTTTGGATTTACAGTTAATGCAAGGTGAGTCGATTGGCATTGTCGGCGAAAGTGGTTCGGGTAAAAGCTCACTGGCTTTGGCGATTACCCGCTTGATTAAAAGTGACGGTGAAATTGTTCTGCTTGGCACTGATTTAAACCAGTGCAATGAAAAACAGTTACGACCTTTACGTGCTGAATTTCAGATTGTGTTTCAAGATCCGTTTAGCAGTTTAAATCCACGCTTAAATGTCGAGCAAACCATTGGCGAAGGATTGGGCTTAAAAAAACTGTCAGTGGCTGAAATCTCACAGCGGATAGATGAGGCCTTGGAAAAAGTCGAATTGCCGGTTTCTTTTCGAACGCGTTATCCGCATGAACTTTCGGGTGGACAACGTCAGCGTGTAGCCTTGGCACGAGCCTTGGTATTACGACCAAAGTTACTGATCCTGGATGAACCGACCTCGGCACTGGATCGCACTACGCAGCGTGCAATCGTGAAACTGTTAAGACGTTTGCAGCAGGAACATCAGATCAGTTATTTGTTTATCAGCCATGATTTACAGGTAGTCAAAGCCCTGTGCCAGAAAGTACTGGTGTTACGTCGTGCGCAGGTGATGGAATTTCAAAGTACTGAACAGCTGTTTTTACATCCACAAACTGAATATACCCGGCAATTAATTGAAGCCAGTCAGTACGTTTAAATTTACTGACACGTCATATTGTCAGAATAGTCATTGACGGATTGCAGAATAAGTTTAGGGTATTAAAGCTAAATAAATACAAATAAATCAGGATTGAAATATGAGCCATCTTGCTGAAGCGACCACGATTCGAAATACCCCTTTTAAAAATAGAATTATCAAAGCCGCGATGAGTGAAGCCTTGGCAAATGATGCGGGTCAGCCGAGCCAGTTACATTTTAATCTCTATGAAGCCTGGGCCAAAGGTGGCTTGGGTTGTGCGATTACTGGGAATGTAATGGTGGACTTTCGCGCCAAAAATGAACCGGGTGTGGTTGTCATTGAATCAGAGCGTGATTTGGCTCAACTGAAGCAATGGGCAGAAGTTGGTAAACAACATGGCATGGTACAGCTGATTCAATTGTCCCATCCGGGTCGCCAGTGTCCTAAAGGTTTAAATAAAGAAACCGTTGCACCATCGGCGGTGCCTTTTTCTCCGATGCTTGCGACAACCTTTGGTACACCGCGTCAATTACGTGAAGATGAAATCCTGGACATTATTCAGCGTTTTGCCACTTCTGCCCAAATCTGTGAAAAAGCCGGTTTTGAAGGCGTGCAGTTGCATGGTGCACATGGTTATCTCATCAGTCAGTTTTTATCGCCCTTGACCAATAAACGTCAGGATCAATGGGGCGGTCCGATTGAAAACCGTATGCGCTTCCTGTTAGAAATTTATAAAGCGGTACGTGCGGTCACTTCGGATCAATTTATCATTTCAGTCAAACTTAATTCAGCTGATTTCCAACGCGGTGGCATTGCCGAAGATGAAGTGGTTGCAGTCTTTAAAGCGATTGATGCAGCAGGAATCGATCTGATCGAGATTTCTGGCGGTACTTATGAAGCACCAGCCATGGCAGGCGCTAAAGCAGATAAACGTAAAGTCAGTACCATTGCCCGTGAAGCATATTTCCTCGATTTTGCCGAGCAGATTCGTCAACAAGTGAAATGCCATTTAATGGTGACAGGTGGCTTTCGTACGGTAGAGGGCATGAATGCGGCACTCGACAGTGGCGCGTGTGATTTTATTGGGATCGCCCGTCCATTGGCAGTGGAAACGGATTTAACCGATCGATTGATTGCTGGGCATGATGTGCGTTATGCAGTGGATAAAATTAAAACCGGTATTCCGATGGTCGATAAAATGGCGATTATGGAAATTATCTGGTATGCCGCGCAGTTTAAAGATATCGCGCAAGGCAAACGTCCAAATCCCAAATTGTCACCGCTAAAAGTTTTCTTTAAATATGCCAAAGGCAATATCACCGCAATGATTAAAGGACAGATTAATTCACGTCGTAGTGCGTAGCTTTTACTACCACGCTTTAGCCCCATAAGATTGAAAAACTCTATAGCAGACCATTGTCCTTTCTCGAATATAGCTTGAAGGACTGGTCTGTTTTTTTTTATGGGATGTTTTTAAAGAGCATCATCTTTTTTATAAAAAAATTCAGAGAAAAATGGTGATAGTTTTACGATCTTGAGAATACAAAATAGAAAGCGGTTTTGGATTTATAATATTTAAAAACAAAAAAGCCTGATTCATGATGATCAGGCTTTTTTGTTAAGATTTTTCAATCCCGAATATGGCGACCCTACGGGGATTCGAACCCCGGTTACCGCCGTGAAAGGGCGATGTCCTAGGCCTCTAGACGATAGGGTCATCTATATGAATTGGCGTCCCCACGGGGATTCGAACCCCGGTTACCGCCGTGAAAGGGCGATGTCCTAGGCCTCTAGACGATGGGGACGTTTCAGAGGTGGGCGTATAATAGGGTGGATATGACACCCTGTCAAACCTTTTTCAGCGATAATCTTTAAAAACCCAGTCAAGTGAATAAAAATAAAACAAATAGGTGAAATATACTTTGAAATGCCCTATTTTTTGCATGCTAAGGCATCCACGATGCTTTTGATGACAGCGGGATGTTGTAAATAGCCGGTAATGCTGTGGGGATTATGAATGAGTGTCGTAATCATTTGGTTAATAATGGGGGGATCAAAATCAAAAGGGGGTTCGGATAAGGGAAAAGCTGTTAAAAAGTCTTCAGGTGAATAGAAGTTGAACCAATCGCCTTGGAGCTGGGGGGGGCTGGAAATAGGGGGAATCAGTTTTTCCTGGATGACTTTAAAAGCCAAGGGGGAACCTAATGTAATAAAGCGCTGGATTTTAAAATTTGTGAATTGATGCAGCAGGTTGTAAGTAATCACAGATCCTAATGAATGCGCCACGATAATGTGATCTGGTTCCGGATGAAGGTAAGACATGATTCTATGATGAACTTCATGCATAAAATCTGGATTGGAGAGGTACAAGTAAGTTTCGATTAGAAATTTATGAATCAGGGTTTCATGCAATTTGGGATAATGATTTAGGAACAGGGATAATTCCCTGAATGCATGGTCTTTGGTGAGTGCCGAAATAACAGATAAGCGCTGAGTAAATGATTCAGAATGTTCTGGATTAAATGTAGGCAATGCATGGATGCAAGGTTGATGTTCTTGGACAATACAGCTGCTCTGTCCCAAGTGAAAGGGAAGATGCAGGTGTGAGATTGATTTTGGTAAAAATGTTTCTAAGTCCAAGCTGTTATATAAGTGATGTTTACTGAGTAAATCCCCATAAAAGGGAAATCGGATCTCCAGAGATTTTAGGTCAATATCGAGATGTGAATTATTTAAACCAGACTGAAATGCAGTTAACCAATGTTGTTTTAATGAAGCTTGATCATAATTCTGTTGATTCATGCCGTGAATAAAAATGATTTTCATGCCGGATCAGATTTTTATAGATGTCATTGTCTTTATTTAGCTTAAAAAAAAGAGTGGTACTTGACCACTCTTTTTATGTGTTAGTTTTGCTTTCGATAGAAAACATAGTAACTGAGATAACACGCTGCAATAAAGATTAAACAGCCGATAAAGCCCGGTAGCATTTCAGGGTCAGTTGCCATACTGATACAGGTAATAAAACAGAATACAAAACCTAAGATTGGCACAATTGGAAACAGGGGTGCGGCAAAGCCCAATTCTTTTGCAGTATGACCTGCTTTATACCACTGACGACGGAAATTGAACTGGCTCAAGCAAATGCTCATCCAAACCACAACCATGGTAAATGCAGCCACACCTAGCAAGTTTTTGAAGATAGTTTCAGGTGCAAACTGTTCTGACAGTAAACCCGGTAAGGCACCCAGCATGGTAACCATAATCGCAATAAATGGAATGCCACGATGGTTCACTTTGGAGAATACAGCAGGTAATTGTTTTTTGTCAGATAAAGACCACATCATACGTGAAGCGGCATATAAACCGGAGTTGGCTGCTGACAAAAGCGCAGTGATAATCACAAAGCGAATAATATCTTCTGCATGCGGAATACCAATATAGGTAAATACCGTCACGAATGGACTGCTACTGACACCTTCAGCACCTAATCCTGCCATCTGATGTGGCAACAGCGCACTAATCACCACAATGGTACCGACAAAGAAGATTAACAATCGCCAGATCGCGGCATTGATGGCTTTAGGGACATTCTTGGCTGGGTCTTTGGTTTCACCGGCAGCAACACCAATCAGTTCTGTACCTGAGAAGGCAAAGTTCACAATCAGCATGGTTGCGAAAATAGGAAACAAGCCTTGAGGGAACCAGCCTTGAGCGGTCAGGTTGCTGAATAAAGGCGCAGAGGTGTGACCTTGGAAAGAAAGAATCCCGAAAATCCCCAATAAGCCTAGAATAATGAAGCTAATCACGGTCACGACTTTGACCAAGGATAGCCAAAATTCAGATTCAGCAAAGAGTTTGGTTGAACTCATATTGAGTCCAAAAACAATCGCTGCAAAAACAATAGTCCAGATCCAGACCGAAATTTGCGGAAACCATTCCTGCATCAGCAAGGCTGCGGCAGTAAATTCGGTTCCCAGGGTGGCAGTCCAGGTGAGCCAATATAGCCAGGTAACCATATAGCCCGTACCCGGACCAATGTATCTGCGTGCATAGGTACCAAAAGAACCCGATTCGGGCATATGCACCGCAAGTTCGCCCAAGCAAAGCATTACAGCATAGGCAATTAAACCGCCTAATACATAGGAGATGATGGCACCTACAGGCCCCGTTTGTGCAATGACTTCACCCGAACCTAAAAACAAACCTGTTCCGATTGCGCCACCAAGCGAAATCATAACCAGGTGTCGAGTACTCATAGCGCGTTTTAAAGGCGCAGAATTGCCCTGATGCGAAGCATCATTCGGAGTATGAGATGACTGCATAAGAGAAAAATGAAAAAGAGAAATGAAGCGAGCTATTGTAGTGAAAAACTACAAATCTGCAATGTAATAATGAGAAGTATTGGAGCTTGAATGATCGTATAGCACGATATATATGGCGACCCTACGGGGATTCGAACCCCGGTTACCGCCGTGAAAGGGCGATGTCCTAGGCCTCTAGACGATAGGGTCGTTAGGAGGTGATGCGTATATTATGGATTTTTAATGGGGCTGTCAAACCTGTAATTGCATTATTTTTAAAATATTGAATTGATTGCATAAAAAATGACAAATCGACATAAAAAAAAGCGCAGTTTAAAACTGCGCTTCATTCAGAAATAAACCGGTACCGATTGCATCACTCAGGGAGAGCATAATGAGATGACGTTTGGTCTTGGCTCTTTTTAACGAGCTGGTTTGTCCCTCGGCAGCTGAATGCTGTGAAGGTTGTATAGGAGATTGCATAATTTAGAAAAAGAGTTGAAAGAATTATTTTAATTGTTGATTGAGTGAATATTCACATAAATCATTTTTTCTGACTCATTACTAAATTTAATAAGAAAACTAGATGAATGAAAAGAATAACTTAATGCATCCTTTAATGATCTGGGGTCTGGTATTTTTGCGATTGTTCTTGTGCCGGTACTTGTTTAGGTGCTGCAGAGGAAGATTCTTTGGCATGCTCTGCATCTTTGCTGGCAAGATAAATATATACAGCTGAAGGGAGCAGAATCATTAAAACAATAAAAACTTTTTTCAACATAATCGAGGCAGTATTGATGGGGGAGACGGTAACGTTAGCATGCAAACTGACATAAAAAAAAGAGCACCGATGTGCTCGGGAGTTAAACTTTTAAGATTAGAACTAAAAAGTAATATCAGTCATAAATTGATGACCGATTTCAGAACTAATGTTTCATCATTATTTACAGGTTATGCCGGTTTTTCATATTGTTGACTATCCTCTTGAATATGCGAGTCAAGTCTTTAGCAATTGGAATATGGCTTCAAAAGTTAAAATAAAATGACAGCTATTTTAATCAAATATTTTAATAAAAATTAAAATAATCAATAGCATAGATAGGGTGTTGAGCAATATAGTGAAATCTAAAGCATAGAATGCTTTTAAGCAATTGGATTAAAGCGAGAAGAAAGAATAGATGGCGTCCCTACGGGGATTCGAACCCCGGTTACCGCCGTGAAAGGGCGATGTCCTAGGCCTCTAGACGATAGGGACGTTTAGAAGATGGCGGTATCTTATTGATCCGCCACCAGAGTGTCAAGTAGGTGAGGTGCGAGTTTGTTCAAAATATAGCAAAACAGTTCCGCAGTCTTTTGAGTATCGTATAAAGCAGAGTGTGCTTCCTTACCATCGAACTCAATTCCAGCGTGAATACACGATTTTGCCAGTACGGTTTGACCAAACATGACTGCACTTAAAGTCACGGTATCGAACACCGAAAAACTGTGGAATGGATTTTGATTTTTAGTTCCGGTACGCGCAATGGCTGCTTGTACAAAACCGAGATCGAAATGTGCATTATGACCGACTAAAACTGCATGGGTACAATTCTGCTGGCGACGAACTTCATTTACAGATTTAAAAATACGTTTTAAGGCATTTTTTTCATCTTCAGCCATGGCCATACGCATAGGATTAAATGGGTCAACCCCAATAAAATCGAGTGAGCGACGGTCTAAATTAGCCCCTTCAAAAGGATTAATATGTGCGTGATGGGCTTGGCCAGGCACAAATAGACCTTCTTCATTATAAATGATGGGGATTGCTGCAATTTCCAATAAGGCATCGGTCTGTGAGTTAAAACCTGCTGTCTCGACATCGACAACAACAGGTAGAAATCCACGGAAACGCTGACCAATTATTGGTTGGGTTTCATCTGTCACACTTTTCTCCATTGGATGGTATTACCCGCATATAGGGGGATAATTTTTTCACCATCCAAGTAGTCTAAACTTGTCGGAATAACTTGCTCTTCTTTAACCAAGGTAATGGTGTTGGTATTACGCGGCAGACCATAGAAGTCAGCACCGAAGTGGCTGGCAAAACCTTCCAGACGGTCAATTTTACCGACTTGGTCAAAAGCTTGAGCATATAATTCAATTGCGGTAGGCGCACTATAACAACCCGCACAGCCACATGCATTTTCTTTGGCATTTTTTGAATGCGGCGCGCTGTCTGTACCCAGGAAGAACTTAGGATTCGAGCTGGTTGCCACTTCAAGTAAAGTTTGCTGATGGGTTTGACGTTTCAAAATCGGCAAACAATAGAAATGCGGTTTTATACCACCCACAAGCATATCATTACGGTTAAACAATAAATGCTGTGGAGTAATGGTTGCAGCAACATTGCGGTCTTGTTCGAGTACAAAATGTGCAGCTTCACTGGTGGTGATATGTTCTAGCACCAGTTTAAGCTTAGGGAACTGTTTTAAGAGCGGAGAAAGGACTTCATCCAGGAAGCGTTTTTCACGATCGAAAATATCAACATGGTTATGAGTGACTTCACCATGAAGCAGTAAAGGGACTTGATGCTCTTCAAGCTGTTCGATCACAGCATAAACTTTACGAATATCGCTGACACCATTGTCTGAATTTGTGGTTGCACCAGCAGGGTATAGCTTGATGGCATTGACATGTTCAGATTCTTTTATTTTTTTAACTTCGTCTGGTTTGGTGAAGTCCGTAAAGTAAAGCACCATACGTGGATCAAATGAAACACCTTCAGGTACATGTGCCAAAATACGTTCACGATAAGCAATCGCTTCTTCAACTGTTTTCACAGGAGGAACAGTGTTTGGCATACAGATTGCGCGTGCAAACTGGTTGGCTAAATCGGGAACCGTACGTTTTAAAGCAAGACCATCACGAAGGTGAGCGTGCCAATCATCTGGCTGGAGAAGAGTGATTGTATTCAAGGCCATTTCAATCAAGAAAATAAAACAAATGATAATCCATAAAGTGTGAAAATGGTAACGAGAATTAAAGACAAATGGCGATATATATTTAAATATTAATAATAAAATTGTGTTACTTTTAAGTAACTAAAAAATAACTACATAATGCTTGCGAATGGAATACAAGTATAATCTGGCTAAATTACAGTACGATAAAGAAAAAGTAGAAGAACTGATTACGCAGCAAAGTCGCCGTGTAGGGCAAGTTTTTCCAAAAAAATTAGAACAGGAATTTTGGTCTAAAAATTTAGAACGCGCGCGTAAACATATTGAAAAATACCTCTGGGGAGGTGTTTTAAGCTATTTTGTTTTTATGGTGGTCATGATTCCAAGTGACTACTGGATTATCGACCAGCAATATTTCGTCCATGATTTTGTGCAAACCATGTTGGCATTGGTAAACGGTGGTTTATGTTTGCTGGCTTTATTCTTCTTTGCTTATTTCCCTAAACTGCGTCCATATTTTGCTCACGCCGCGATGGTGGTCAAATTCTGGGCCATTGTTTCCATGTCATGGTTGACCGTGACGGTTGAAACGGTTGCGCTACAGCATCAAGCCATGGCGATCTTATGTATTATTTATATTCTTGGTTATATTCTGACTGGGGTAAAACCATTTCACATGTTGATGACAGGCATGTCAGCAGCAATGTTCACCATTGTATTATTTTTAGGGTTGCATGTTGCTTTTGATGCGATGGTGCTGGGGCGTATTCTTACTGGAAGCTGTGTACTGGGTTATGTAATTAGTCATATGATTTTTGCACGTGAGCGGATGATTTATTTGTATTCAATGCGGGCCAGAATTAGTGAAAAAATTCACCGCATTCATAATTCAGAATTGCTGCATTTGAGTCAGAACGATCAACTGACGAAAATTTCAAATCGTCGTACTTTCGATGAAATGATGGAAGTTTTTTATCAGCAAACTCGTCTAGACCACACTTCTTTATCCATTTTGTTTATAGATGTAGATTTTTTTAAAAACTATAATGATTTTTACGGTCATCAAAAAGGTGATGACGTTATTTTTTCGATTGCTAAATCCATTAAAGGCGCCATTCGGCATATGGATTTTGTGGCGCGTTATGGTGGCGAAGAATTTGTGGTGTTGTTGCCTGAGACCGATGCACATGGTGCATATGCGGTTGCATCGAATATTTTTAAGGCAGTAGAGCGTCTGGAAATTCCACATGCCAAATCCTCGGTGTCGAGCTATATCACGATTAGTTTGGGGATTGCAGTTTATCGTTGGGAAAATGAAATAAGCAAAGAAGAAGTACTCAAGATTGCCGATCAAGCTTTATATCGGGCTAAACAACTTGGGCGAAACCAGATTTATTATCAATCTATTCGTGCGTCAAATATTGCTTAAAGACCCAAAATTTAGTCATAAAAAAACCGCCTATATGGCGGTTTTTTGACATCAAACAAACTTATTTGTTTTTGTCTTTTAATTGAGGCACTGCAGAACTTGTACCCACAGCAAGAAGACCTGCATTGGTATAGATGCCAAGTTTCGCACGTGTATCTGTAATGTCCAGGTTACGCATGGTTAACTGACCAATACGGTCCATAGGCGTAAACATAGAATCACCTTTCTCCATGGTCAAACGCTCAGCTTCATAAGTGAGGTTTTCAGATTCAGTGTTCATGATGGTGAAGTCATTACCACGACGAAGTTCTAAAGTCACAGTACCTGTGATTGCTTTAGCAACCCAACGTTGAGCAGTTTCACGAAGCATTAATGCTTGAGAATCGAACCATCGACCTTGGTACAATAAACGACCTAAACGTAAACCGTTGATACGGTATTGTTCAATGGTGTCTTCGTTATGAATACCCGTTACAAGACGTTCGTAAGTGATATGAAGAAGTGCCATACCTGGTGCTTCATAGATCCCACGAGATTTCGCTTCGATGATACGGTTTTCAATTTGATCCGACATACCTAGACCATGACGACCACCGATTCGGTTCGCTTCAAGAATCAATTCAACCGGATTGTCAAAACGTTGGCCGTTCAATGCAACTGGCGTACCTTCTTCAAAAGTCACAGATACAAGTTCCGGTTTAACCTCAACTTCTTCTTTCCAGAATGCAACGCCCATGATTGGGTCTACGATTTTGATGCCGGCATCAAGATATTCAAGATCTTTGGCTTCGTGAGTCGCACCCAACATGTTTGAGTCAGTTGAGTATGCTTTCTCTTTTGACATTTTATAGTCAAAGCCGTTGTCGATTAAGAATTGCGACATTTCGGCACGACCACCTAACTCATCAATAAACGTTTGGTCTAACCAAGGTTTATAGATTTTAAGGTTCGGGTTGGTCAGCAAACCATAACGGTAGAAACGTTCAATGTCGTTACCCTTATAAGTTGAACCGTCACCCCAGATGTTTACATCGTCTTCTTTCATTGCGGTAACAAGCATGGTACCTGTTACTGCACGACCCAATGGAGTCGTATTGAAATAAGGAACACCACCAGTGCTGATATGGAATGCGCCACATTGAATTGCAGCAATACCTTCAAGTGCAAGCTGTAAGCGGCAGTCAACCAAACGCGCTTTTACTGCGCCATACGCTTCAGCTTTCTTAGGGATTGCATCGTAGTCATCTTCATCAGGTTGACCTAAATTTGCTGTATAAGCATAAGGTTCTGCGCCTTTTTGTTTCATCCACAAAAGGGCAGCTGAAGTATCTAGACCACCAGAGAAGGCAATACCTACTTTTTTGCCTACGGGTACATTCTGCAAGATTGTTGCATTATCAGTCATTGCTAGTCCTAACTATTTTGAAATAGGCACCACGTATATTGGTGGCCAAGGAGAATTTTGAATGAAGATATTGTAACACCTTTCAAAGCGCAAGTTTTTGCAAAAAAAAAGCAAAATTCAAAAAATCGCTAAAATTTTATTCAATTCATTTAAAAAATAAATAAAGATAAATCAGCTTGAAAAGCTGAATTTATCGCGAGCATAAGACCAAAGTTATAGGTGAATAATTCAATTTTATTAAATCTATGAATTTAAATTAAATTTGTAAATTGAAAAAAATCAAAATACTTTAAAAATGAGAATAAATTAATCAAAAAATCATTAAATTGGTCATACCAATATTGTTTATTAAATTAATTGTTGATCTTTATTTCGACATTAATTAGCATAATTAGCTATGAAAGATCTCTGCTGGTCTGGATTTAATTAAATTGGTCATACCAAAATTGTTTGTAGGGATGATCAAAGCTCGATATTAAGTCGCTTAAGCATTTCAAGGAGATGAAAATGCTTCAACAATGGCAACAAATTTATGATCCTATGGGCAATATCTGGATCTCAAGCGCGATTGCACTGATTCCCATTGTATTTTTCTTCCTCGCACTGGCGGTGTTTCGGATGAAGGGTAGTGTAGCGGGCACCATTACCGTCGCTCTCGCATTCTTGGTTTCATTATTTTTATATGACATGCCATTGCCGATGGCGCTTTCATCAATGGTTTACGGCTTCTTTTATGGTCTTTGGCCGATTGCCTGGATCATCATTGGCGCAGTTTTCCTCTACAAGGTTTCAGTAAAAACGGGCCAGTTTGACATCATCCGTTCTTCAATTTTATCGATTACAGAAGACCAGCGCTTACAAATGCTGTTGGTCGGTTTTGCCTTCGGTACCTTTTTGGAAGGTGCAGCAGGCTTTGGTGCACCGGTCGCAATTACCGCGGCATTATTGGTGGGGCTTGGCTTTAAACCATTGTATGCGGCAGGGCTGTGTTTGATTGTAAATACTGCGCCTGTAGCATTTGGTGCAATGGGGATTCCAATCATTGTTGCAGGTCAGGTTTCAGGTGTAGATACCCTAGAAATTAGCCAAATGGTCGGTCGTCAATTGCCCCTTATGGTACCAATCGTGTTGATCTGGATCATGGCAATTATGGATGGCTGGCGCGGTGTCAAAGAAACCTGGCCTGCGATTTTAGTCGGTGGCGGTTCTTTTGCGCTGGCCCAATATTTAACATCGAATTTTGTCGGTCCTGAATTACCCGATATTACCGCTGCGATTGCTTCATTGGTGAGTTTGACTGTATTGCTGAAATTTTGGCAGCCAAAACACATTTTCCGTTTTGAAAATGAAGATCCGGCCAATTTAAACAGTAATGTAAATATAGACCTCAGCAATCAACCGAAATATTCCTTGGGTCAAATTGCCAAAGCATGGTCTCCATTTGCAGTCTTAACTGCGATGGTCACGGTCTGGAGTATCAAACCGTTTAAAGATTTATTTGCTAAAGATGGTGCGCTCAATGATTTGGTGATTTCGATCAAAGTGCCTTATTTGCACCAATTGATTCAAAAATTACCGCCTGTAGTGCCTGAAGCGAAAGATTACGATGCGATCTATAAATTTGATTGGCTCTCTGCAACCGGGACGGCAATCATGATTGCTGCAGTCATTACCATCATTTATTTAAAAATGAAGCCGAAAGAAGCAGTGGTGACTTTCGCTGAAACAGTCAATGAATTGAAAACCCCGATTTATTCGATTGGTATGGTGTTGGCTTTTGCATTCATTGCCAACTATTCAGGTTTATCTGCGACTTTGGCATTGGCACTGGCACATACCGGTCAGGCCTTTACCTTCTTCTCGCCATTTTTGGGCTGGGTCGGGGTATTTCTCACAGGTTCAGATACTTCTGCAAATGCATTGTTCTCAGCTTTGCAAGCAACGACGGCTCAGCAAATTGGGGTGCCGGAAGTCTTACTGGTGGCAGCCAATACCAGTGGTGGGGTCACAGGTAAAATGATTTCGCCACAATCCATCGCCATTGCATGTGCGGCGGTAGGGCTTGTAGGCAAAGAATCAGATTTATTCCGATTTACGGTAAAACATAGTATTAGCTTTACAGTCATGATTGGTATTATCGTGACATTACAAGCTTACGTATTCCCGTGGATGATTCCGTAACTACGGACAAGGAAAATAAATGAAAGTCTCCGACCAAGTTGTACAACGCTTACGCTTATTGATCGAACAAAGCAATATGCAAGTCGGAGAACGTTTGCCTGCAGAACGTAAACTCTGTGAGCAATTGGGTGTGTCGCGAAGTTCTTTACGCGAAGCGATTCAACAATTGAGCAGTATCGGCATTTTGTTGAGTAAAGCCGGTGCGGGGACCTATTTACAACAGCTTCCCGCAACGTGGTCACAGCACCAAATTGTAGAACCCTTGTCAAACTTGATGCATCAAGACCCTGAGTATCGTTTTGATGTGCAAGAAGCGCGTATGGTGCTTGAGGGGGGAACGGCCTGGTATGCGGCACAGCGTGCCACGCCAGCAGATTTAGAAAATATTCGTCAATGCTATGAACAGATCAATCATTTTCAGGTGCTTGGTGATGATGCTCAAGCCGCTATTGCGGATGCCAAGTTTCATCTGGCAATTGCAGAAGCTTCACACAATTTGGTGCTGATTCAGATGATGCGTGGTCTGTTCGATTTATTGCAATACAACGTGATGCTCGGTCGACGCAAAGTTTATACCGCACCACGCCATTTTGAACAGTTGCATGATCAGCACTTACAAGTGATGAATGCAATTGTAGGTCAAGACCCGGAAGCTGCACGAAAGGCTGTCTGTGGGCATATTGAATTTGTAGTTCAACAGGTACGTTTGATTGATGAAGAAGAAGCTCGTCGTCAGCGTGCGAGTCGATTAAATAGGATCTAAGTTATGATTATTTCTTCTGCAAATGACTATCGCGAAGCTGCGAAACGTCGTTTACCGCCATTCTTGTTTCACTACATTGATGGTGGAGCATATGCGGAATATACCTTAAAACGTAATATAGAAGATCTATCAAAAATTGCCTTACGTCAGCGTGTTTTAAACGACATGTCGGAACTAAGCTTAGAAACCAAATTGTTCAATGAAACCTTGTCGATGCCTGTGGCTTTATCGCCAGTAGGATTGACCGGGATGTATGCACGCCGTGGTGAAGTCCAAGCCGCAGTAGCAGCAGATCAAAAAGGCATTCCTTTTACCTTGTCGACGGTTTCAGTCTGTCCTATTGAAGAAGTGGCACCTGCCATCCAGCGTCCAATGTGGTTCCAGTTGTATGTGTTACGTGACCGTGGCTTTATGAAAAATGCCTTGGAACGTGCCAAAGCTGCAGGTTGTTCAACCCTTGTATTTACCGTGGATATGCCAGTACCCGGTGCACGTTACCGTGATGCGCATTCAGGCATGAGTGGGCCAAATGCTGCAATGCGTCGTTATATGCAATCCTGCTTACATCTGCAATGGGCTTGGGATGTCGGTTTGCATGGCCGTCCACATGACTTGGGTAATATTTCAAAATATTTAGGCAAACCGACTGGGCTTGAAGATTATATTGGCTGGTTAGGCAATAATTTCGATCCATCTATTTCGTGGAAAGACTTGGAGTGGATTCGTGAGTTCTGGGATGGATCGATGGTCATCAAAGGCATTTTAGATCCTGAAGATGCTAAAGATGCGGTGCGTTTTGGCGCGGATGGTATTGTGGTATCGAATCATGGTGGACGTCAGTTGGATGGGGTTTTATCCAGTGCTCGTGCTTTACCTCCGATTGCCGATGCTGTGAAAGGCGAGATTAAAATTTTGGCTGATTCAGGCATCCGTAACGGTTTAGATGTGGTGCGTATGCTGGCCTTGGGCGCGGATACCTGCATGTTGGGGCGTGCCTTTGTTTATGCTCTAGGTGCAGCAGGTGGTGCAGGTGTTTCAAATTTACTTGATCTGATTGATAAAGAAATGCGTGTAGCCATGACGCTAACAGGTGCAAAAACAATTGCAGATATTACGTCTGATTGTTTGGTGAAGCTGAATAGAGAATTGACTGAGTGATGATCTATTCGAACTCTTTTTTGAAAAGAATGAGTTCTCCTCTTTATTAAAGAGGGGGTAGGGAAGATTTTGAGAGTTTATAAATTCTAAATTCCAGAAGAATGGCTCCGCTTTTTTTAGTTTTTCTCCAAGTATTTGTTAATCCTATACATAGGAAATTCAAACAAGACGAGTTTAGGCGGAGTCTTATCTTGAAAAAGCAAATACTTGGAGCTCAGCTGTTACTTTGGTTTCGCCCAAAGTAACCAAAGGCATTTGTCATCCGTTGAACTCGTCAAATAACAAAACGAATGAATCTCTCGCAGAAACATTGAAACTCCTATTTTAGTCTGCCTCAAACAGCAACGGATGACTTTTTCGCGTATCAAATATTAGTTATGACGTTATTTTTAAAGCGTATTAAAAAGAGCGGTGAATAGCTCAAAAGGACTTTAGAAAAGGATTGGAAATATGTTCACGCAATCAGCTGCACCGCACACCATTCAAAAACTCATTAATATTGTCGGTAAGCAGTATGTACTGACAGATGACAATGATACCCGTTTATACCGTCAAGGTCGTCGCTATGGCTCAGGGCAAGTGCTTGCCGTTGTTGCACCCGGATCTTTAGTTGAACAATGGCAAGTTTTGCAAACTGCTGTTCAGGCAGATTGTATTGTGATTATGCAGGCGGCCAATACTGGACTCACGGGTGGATCGACTCCTTTTGGCGATGATTATGATCGTCCAGTCATTTTAATGAGTACACGTCGTTTAGCGGGTATCCAAGTCATTAATAACGGTAAACAAGTCATTTGCTTACCTGGTGCAACCCTGGATAAGCTTGAAAAGGAACTTGCTCCTTTTAATCGTGAACCACATTCAGTCATTGGTTCTTCCTGTATTGGAGCCTCGGTTTTAGGTGGGGTTTGCAATAATTCGGGTGGAGCTTTGGTTCGTCGTGGACCTGCCTATACTGAACTGGCACTCTATGCACGAGTGAATGATTCAGGACAGCTCGAACTGGTCAATCATTTAGGCGTAAATCTAGGTTCAATGCCAGAAGAAATTTTATCCAGATTAGAAAATCAGCAATATCAGGTGAATGATATTCTGCATGATTCCAAGTGCTGCGCCTCAGATCAGCATTATGCACATGATGTCACGCAGGTCGATGAAAATACCCCGGCACGATTCAATGCAGATCCATCGCGTTTGTTTGAAGCTTCCGGTTCGGCAGGTAAAGTTTGTGTTTTCGCTGTGCGTCTGGATACTTTTGAAAAAATTCTGAGTCAGGTCTTTTATGTCGGAACCAATACCCAAGATGATTTAACCGCGATTCGCCGTTTTCTACTCACTAATTTAGCGCGCTTGCCGATTGCGGGGGAGTATATTCACCGTGTGGCTTATGACATTGGTGCTGAATATGGCAAAGATACTTTCATGTTCATTGAAAAGTTTGGTACAGCTAAAGTGCCTGCTGCTTTTGCCATGAAAGATAAAGTCGATGGCTACTTGGAAAAAATCGGCATGAAAGGGTTGTCAGATAAAATTCTGCAACTGGTGAGCAAATTTTTACCTTCGCATTTGCCAAAACGAATGAATGAATTTCGTGATTTGTATGAACATCATCTGGTGCTGCGTATCGAAAATCAGGATGTGGAACAGGTTCAGCAATTTTTAAAACAATATTTTGCTTCTCACAGCACTGGAAATTATTTCCTGTGTAGCGAAGAAGAAGGACGTAAAGCCTTTCTTCACCGTTTTGCCGTAGCGGGAGCAGCCATTCGTTATCGCGATACGCATCGCAGTGAAGTTGAAGATATTGTGGCCTTGGATATTGCCTTACGCCGTAATGACCGTGAATGGGTAGAAACTTTGCCCAAGGAAATGGATGATCTGATGATTCATAAACTGTATTACGGTCATTTTTTATGTCATGTGTTCCATCAGGATTATATTGTGAAAAAAGGGGTAGACCCAATCGCAATGGAACATCAAATGTGGCATTTACTGGATGAACGTGGCGCAGAATATCCTGCTGAACATAATGTTGGACATTTATATGTGGCCAAACCGGCTTTAAAACATCATTATCAAAAGCTGGATCCAACCAATAGTTTCAATGTCGGCATTGGTCATACCTCTAAATTAAAACATTGGCATTGATGGCTAAGATCAAAATAATTTTTAAAAAGGTGCAGTTTCTAAACGGCACTTTTTTTTGCTGAATTGACTGTTTCGTCAGACAATGTTGAAAAGATGTCATAAACAAAATGCTAAAAATAGGTAAAGTAGGATGCAACAAGTTGCAAAGCCAATAAATTAAGGATTCATCATGACAACAAGCTATGCAAATATTTTAAAACCGCTGCATTTAGGCTTTACGACCATTAAAAACCGTGTCGTGATGGGTTCTATGCATACAGGTCTAGAAGATCGTTTTTATAACTATCCTAAACTGGCGGCATATTTTGGGGAGCGTGCAAAAGGTGGTGTGGGTCTGATTATCACCGGGGGAATTTCTCCGAACCGTCAGGGCTGGTTACTGCCGGCTGGCGGTACCATGAACAACTTGGGTGATGTGGCACCGCATCGTTTAGTCACTCATGCTGTGCATAAGCATGGCGCAAAAATTTTGATGCAAATTCTGCATTCTGGTCGTTATGGCTATCAACCTTTTGTGGTTTCTGCCAGTCCTATCAAATCGCCTATTTCACCGTTTAAGCCGCGTCAAATGAGTGAAAAGCAGATTCTCGATACCATTGAGGATTATGCACATACTGCCAGCATTGCCAAAAAAGCAGGCTATGATGGCGTGGAAATCATGGGTTCAGAAGGCTATTTGCTGAATCAGTTTCTAAGCCGTCATGTCAATCAACGCGATGACCGTTGGGGCGGTGATATTGAAAACCGCATGCGTTTTGCAATTGAAATTGTTAAAGCCATTCGTGAAAAAGTCGGTGAAAAATTTATTATCTGTTTCCGCTTGTCGATGCTTGATCTGGTGCATGATGGCAATACCATGGGTGAAGTCATTACCGTTGCAAAAGCACTGGAAGAAGCAGGGGTAACATTGCTCAATACTGGGATTGGCTGGCATGAAGCCCGTATTCCGACCATTGTCACTTCGGTACCTCGTGCAGCATTTGCAGACTATACCGCAGAAGTGAAAAAACATGTCTCTATTCCTGTGATTGCATCCAACCGTATTAACATGCCGGAAACTGCCGAAGCCATTTTAGCCGCTGGAAAAGCGGATATGGTGCAAATGGCACGCCCCTTGTTGGCAGATGCGTTCTGGGTCAGTAAAACCGCAACCAATCGGGTTGATGAAATTAATACCTGTATTGCCTGTAACCAAGCCTGTTTAGATCATACTTTTAAAAACAAACGTGCAACCTGTTTGGTCAATCCTCGGGCTGCTTATGAAACTGAACTGGTTTACTTAAAAACTAAAGCACCTAAAAAGATTGCTGTTATTGGTGCTGGTGTGGCAGGAATGTCTGCTGCAACAGTAGCGGCAAGTCGTGGTCATAAGGTCACCTTATTTGAAGCCGCAACTGAGGTCGGTGGGCAATTCAATTTAGCCAAAGTCGTTCCGGGTAAAGAAGAATTCCACGAAACCATCCGTTATTTTAAAGTTCAAATTGAAAGGACGGGGGTGGAACTGCGCCTAAATACCAGAGTCAACCGTGAACAACTGGAACGTGAAGGCTTTGATGAAGTCGTGGTTGCGACTGGGGTTGTTCCGCGTGCTTTAACAATTGAAGGCAGTGATGTACCACAAGTTTTGTCGTATGCAGAAGTATTGCGTGGGGCATCTGTAGGTCATAAAGTTGCTGTCATTGGTGCCGGTGGTATTGGTTTTGATGTATCCGAGTTTTTATTAAAACCAGAACATCAGCCTCAACCGCAACCATTAGCAGACTGGCAAAGGGAGTGGGGTATTGACCCAAATCCGAATTATATCTCTGAAGGTGGTTTGCAAGCTGCTGAGGTGGATCATCCGGTACGCGAGATTTATTTGTTGCAACGTAAAACCACGCCGTTGGGTATTGGATTGGGCAAGACCACTGGTTGGGTACATCGTGCCCAATTGAAAAAGCATGCCGTAAAAATGCTACGTGGTGTGCAATATAAGTCTATTACCAATGAAGGCTTATGGATTGAAACCAATGGACACGATCAACTGTTACGTGTAGATACTGTAGTCGTGTGCGCAGGACAGGAGTCAGTCAAAGACATCATGCCAAAGGAAGATGAATTTACCTTGGCGAATTACCATATTATTGGTGGTGCAAAACTGGCAGCAGAGCTGGATGCCAAGCGCGCGATCCGTGAAGGTGCTGAATTAGCAGCCAAATTATAATTTTTTGAGTTGATTTGGTGAAACAATATTCATTTGAATAGTTTAGTTGTAATTTTTACTTGTCAGTTTTTAAAAAGATCCGTATTATGGCGCACATGGAAGCGTGGCAGAGCGGTTTAATGCACCGGTCTTGAAAACCGACGAGGGTGTGAGTCCTCCGTGAGTTCGAATCTCACCGCTTCCGCCAAATTCAAAAGCCCCTGTGAAAACAGGGGCTTTTTTTACATTGAATTTTAAAATAAGTAAAATAATAACCATGATGTTAAATAAATATAAAAATAACATTTATTTCCTTCAGTAAAATTTGATTATGTTTAGAATATCTTTATATAAATAACTAAGAATATTTCATGATAAATAATGATAAAAGTTTTTAAATCCCTGTTTTTAGTGATATGAATCACGAAAATAATATGATATTAATGCTTAATATTTCATCATTTTTTGTATGCTTTTCTTGGGGTTGTCATGAATAAAATTTATAGGGTGATTTGGAACACGCAACTGGGGTGTTGGCAAGCAGTTTCCGAACTGGCAAAAAATCATAATAGTAGCTCGAAAACTTCTGTTACTTCAGCTGAAAATGATTCCTCGAAGGGTGGTTTAGGGAAGCTGTTTAGTTCAGTCTTGTTGTTTAGTTTTTCTTTATTTCCACTCTCCATTCATGCAGCAATTGTAAATAATGAACTCCCGACAGGCGCACAAATTAATTCAGGTTCTGCTCAATTTTCACAAGCAGGCAATACTTTAAATATTGATCAAAACAGTCAAAACCTGAGCACTAACTGGAATAGCTTTAATATTGGTCAGAATGCCACGGTTAATTTCAACCAACCGAACCAGTCCTCAACAGCGATTAATCATGTGCTGGATAGTAACGCATCGCAAATAATGGGACGTTTAAATGCCAATGGTCAGGTGTTCTTACTTAATCCCAATGGTGTGGTTTTTTCCAAAACTGCACAGGTGAATATCGGTGGTTTAGTTGCGTCTACACTTAATTTAACTGATGCAGATATTCAAAATGGTAAATTCACTTTAAAAGGTGATCCAAACAATACGGCAAGTATTGAAAACCACGGCACGATCCATACCGCGAATGGCGGTACAGTTGCCCTGATTGCACCAAATGTAAAAAATATAGGAAGCATCGTCACACCTAACGGAACAACGCATTTAACTTCTGCAAGTCAAGTAACTTTAGCTTTACAGGATGGTTCACTGACACAGTATCAAGTGAATGAAGGGGTACTGAAAGGTTTAGTAGACAATGATGGTGCAATTATCGCTGAAAATGGTGCGATTTACTTAACTGCCAAAGCTAAAGATCAACTCAGTAAAGCTGTGGTGAATCACACAGGATTACTTGAAGCCAATCGTGTCAGCCAGAATGCCAAAGGTGAAATCATTCTATTGGGTGATATGGCTGTAGGTGAAACTCATGTTGGTGGAACATTAAAAGCTGAAGGTAAAAATGGTGCAGATGGTGGTTTTATTGAAACCAGTGCAGCCCATGTGGAAATTGATGCAAATACACAGGTTTCAACTGCATCTGATACAGCGAAGTCAGGTTTATGGTTGATTGATCCAGTAGATATTACGATTGATGGTGCTAAAGCCACAGCCATACAAACGGCATTGAATAGTGGTGATGTGACTGTGACCACTGCGAACAGTGCGACAAATAGCTGGGGAGCCAATGGGACAGGCACCGACAAAGGGGATATTCATGTCAATTCTGCAATTACTTGGTCAAGTAATCAGGCACTGACGCTGAGAGCAGATAATGACATTCACATTAACGCCAACATTTCAGCAAATGGCGCCAATGGTAAATTACATTTGCAATATGGGCAGACCACGACGAATACCGATGCAAATTATTATTTAAACAATGGTTCGAAACTTAATCTACAAGCTGGAAATAACTTCAGTACAAAAAAAGGAAGTGAGATTGCAAAAGACTATACAGTGATTACAACTGTAGGTGCTTCAGGTTCGATGACGGGTAAAGACTTACAGGGCATGAATGGTAATCTCACAGGAAATTATGTACTGGGTGCAGATATTGATGCTTCAGATACAGTGAACTGGAATAGTGGTGCTGGGTTTAATCCAATAGGTAGTTCTTCAGCAGCTTTTACTGGCGTGTTTGATGGATTAAATCATGCAGTAAATGGTTTAACGATTAATAGACCTGCATTATCAGGAACTGGTTTAATTGGACGGGGTTCTAATGTAAAAATTTTAAATGTGGGTTTGTCGAATTCTGATATTATTGGGGGACGTATTACAGGGGCTTTAGCAGGTTATCTAAGTAATAATAGTAGTATTATCAATAGCTATACAACAGGGAAAATCTTTACAACCTCAGATATTATTGGGGGGATATTAGGTGCATTTGAATATGGAAATTCAGAATTATCAAATTCCTATTCAACTGCTTTAATTAATGGAAATAGTATAGCTAATTCAATGGGTGGATTGATAGGTGGATCGAATTCAAATACTACGATCAATAATTCATATTTTGCAGGTACTATTGAAAATGGTAATAGAAGAGTTGGTGGAATTTTAGGTGACAGTTGGAATAACAACCAAATTAATATCAATAATTCTTATTCTATTGGTAAGCTAAATGGAAATAATGATATTGGTTCACTCGTAGGAGGGAGTTCGAATTCATCAAGTTTGAGCAATTTAAATATTAGTAATAGTTTTTGGAATATTGAAACCACTGGTTTAACTAAGGGGGTTGGTGTAGGAACATCGACAGGTGTATTAGGTTTAACCACCGCTCAAATGCAAGACCTAAATACATTTAAAAATGCAGGTTGGGATATAGACGGAATAGGGGGTACTGGCAAAATCTGGCGTATTTATGATGGACAAACAGCGCCGTTGTTAAGAAGTTTTTTAACCCAGACAACAATTAATCCTGCAGACCAGATTTCGACTTATAATGGTCAAGTGCAAGGTTTGAATACTTCTATATTTACTGGACTTGATTCAAGTAAGATTTATAGTTCATTAAGCAATTCAAAAAATGTTGGTACTTATAATTTAAGCTATTATTCTGGACAGCAAGGTTATGATTTAATTGGTAATACTATAAATTTAATAATCAATAAAGCAGTAATTAATGCAATTACTGGCATTACTGCAAATAACAAGACCTATGATGGCACAACAGATGCAACTTTAAATATTGGGTCAGCAGACTTTGCAGGTATGATTGCTGGAGATAACTTAACTGTTGCCAGCTCCACAGGAAGTTTTAGCGATAAAAATGCAGGCACTGACAAAACCGTCAATATTTCAGGCTTGAGTTTGGGCGGTGCGGATGCAGAGAACTATCTATTAGCTTCGACTACAGCAACCAATATAGCAAATATCACGCCTGCGACTTTAACTGCCACGATTACAGCACAGAACAAGGTCTATGATGCAGGCACATCAGCCGTTGTTACTTATGGCGATAACCGTTTGGGGAGTGATGATTTAACTGTCAGCGGTACAGCGAACTTTAGCGATAAAAACGTGGCCAATGGTAAAACCGTAACAGCTACAAGTTTAAGCTTAAATGGTGCAGATGCACATAACTATGAATTGGTTAACAGCACGGCACAAACCACGGCAGACATCAGTAAAGCTAATATCAACAACATCACCGGAATTACGGCCGATAACCGTGCTTATAACGGCTTGACAGCTGCCAGCTTAAATAGCAACGATGCTCAATTTAATGGCATGTATGCAGGGGATGATTTAAGCGTAGCAACAGCAACCGGACAGTTTGACACTGCAACAACAGGGCAAGCGAAAACTGTGTCGATTACAGGCCTAAGCTTAGGTGGTGCAGATGCGCAAAACTACAATCTTGTTGATACAACAGCATTGACCACAGCAGATATCAATATGTTAACACCAGCTAATTATTTACAGGCAATCCAATTGAGACGTCCACGCTACTTACCCGAAACCAATAATGCATTAAATACAGTAGATTTAGATGTACGCCAAGGTGGGGTCAATACCTCTGGCATTCAGGCATTAACAGGGGAGTACTAATTGATGAAACTACAACTGAATTTATTAGCATTATCAATGGGTACATGTTTAACGTTATGGTCAACAAGCAGTCAGGCCGCTCCTGCACCGAATGCAGGGCAACTGTTACAACAGCAGCAACAGGGTCAGCCTCTTGCCCCTCAGCCTGCGGTTGATGTTGAAAGTTCATCTGCTGTTACGGAACCAAGTGGAACCCAGGTACAAATTCCTGTACAAAAAATCGAAATTTCGGGAAATAGCCGTTTTAGTTCTGAACAACTGCATCGACTGGTCGCTGATGCAGAAGGTAAGGAGCTGAGTCTCAATCAGCTTTGGGCTGTGACACAAAGAATCACTCAGTACTACCAACAACATGGTTATGAATATAGTCGTGCCTATCTACCTCAACAGAACTTAAGTCAAGGTGTGGTACGCATTAATATCCTTGAAGCCTATTACGATAAAACCGTGATCAACAATCAAAGCCGTACTCAAAACTGGTTGGTTGAACAAACGGTTGCACCTCTTAAACAAGGGGAGCATATCAACAGCAATGAAATGCAACAACAGCTTAAGTTGCTTAATCGCTTAGATGGTGTAACTACACGAAATGTTCTTACCCCGGGTGAAGCAGTAGGAAGTAGCCAGCTGAATATCGAACTGCAAAATGCGCCGATGTTGAGTGGTTATTTGGGTGCAGATAACTTTGGCAACAAATATACCAGTCATGTCCGTGGTACTGCAGGCGTTTCTGCATACAACCTTGCCGGATTAGGTGATGAACTGAGTCTGGATCTGATGACTGCAGGTGAGCGTATGAATTATGGTCGAGTTGGCTATGCCTTTACTTTTACAGGTATGGGAACTCGGGCAGGGGCTAGTTATTCATATCTTGATTATGAGCTTGGTAAAGAACTTAAAACCATTGGGGCGGAAGGTAATGCGGCTCAAACCAGCGTGTTTATCAGCCAGCCTGCATTGTTGACCAATACGGCTGAAGTTTTATTCACCCTTCAATATGACCATAAACAGCTTGAAGATGACATTAAACTGAATCAAGACCAAAAGCATCGCGATCTGGATAATGTCACTCTACGCCTAGACGGTTCACAATACGATCAACTGTTTGGAGGCGGACTAACCCAGTATGGAACGTCGTTAACTTATGGTCGGGTGAACTTTAAAAATGCTGATGCTGCTGCTTTAGATGCACAAACTGCCCAGACGGCTGGTGACTATTATACTGTAAGCCTGAACCTGTCACGTTTGCAGAATCTTGGTACAAAAGGGACTCAGGGCTATTTGGGTGTTTATGGTCAATATAGTCCTTACAATCTGGACAGTGCAGAACAATATCTGGGTGGCGGTCCATTCAATGTACGTGGTTATGAATCAAGCCAGTTTGCCGGGTCAACGGGATATTATGCGACAGCAGAATTAAGACAAAAGCTGTTTACCAATGCCCAACAGCAAATTGGCGGAAAAGTGTTTATCGATACTGCGGAAGTGACGCTGAATGCGGAAAAATGGACAGGATTAACCGGTTCCAATACTGTACAACTGAGCAGTGCCGGTTTAGGTTTAAATTGGTTTAATGTATGGAATGTCCAAGCAAATGCCGAAGTTGCATTCCCAATTGGCAATACGCCAGGTCAGCTAGACGATCGTGATGACCATCAGTACTGGTTAAGCATTCGCAAGAATTTTTGATTAAACATGGTTTTAATCAGAATTAATCTATCATGATATAGATAAAAATATCATTAGTTCATGGGAAGCTTCGGCTTCCTTATGAGCTTTATGTTTTTATTTTTAATAAACAGTTCTGGCTAAATTGGATATAGAAGTTAAAATTAAGTTCAATGTTTACTGAGTCTTCATCCCAATAATTTTTAATGCATCATTTCCAACTTCACCAAAACCAAAGCAATCCGTTCAATATGCTGATAAGCAGGCTGATCCAATTCTTCTCCAAAAACATCTGGATCAATTTCTTCGCAAGACCAGTTTACGTTTGATTCAGACTCCATCAACTTTTCAAGTTGTTCTAAAAAAGGATTACCGTCTGGCCGGATAGCCACCCCAGTATATAAAAACAGACAACCTTGAGGATTCAGCCTTGGAAGTCCTTCTTTTACAATATTGAATGACAATTCATTGCCATCCAGCTCATTACCACCATGACGATATTGCCGCTGATCTGCGTCTATTAAATAGGGAGGATTGGCAAAAATAAGGTCAAACTGTCCATCAATATTTGCAAATAAATTGCTATAGACTGGAAAGATATTGTCTAAATTTGTAAAAGTCGCATTAATTTGACTATACAACAAGGCTTTCGGATTAAGATCAGCCACCACTATTTCATTAAAGTTTGGATAATGTTTGGCAATGCTAATCGCGGCAGCTGAAGTGCCGCAGCACAATTCTAAACCTCGTTTGAATGACTGAACTTTACCTGCCAAATATTGTTTTAAATGATAAACAAAGCGATAAGTATCTGGTCCAAAAAAAACCGCGTCATGTTGAATGGTGGGGAAACTTGAATGGATAAACAATTCGTCATCTAGTGAGGCTACTCGGACATTGCTAAACCATTGCACGGCCTCGAAATGGAGGAGCTGATTTTCTTTTAAAATTGCAAAAAGTTCAGGTTCGAGATCCTTTTCTGCAAAGGCTAAATTCCTGCCGAATATATCCCGAAGGGTAATATCATTACTTTTTGTGTTCTTGTTTCGGTTCAGAATCCGTTGATGAGAAAGCGGGGTTATTACCGTAAAACGATAGTCTCGTTGTTTTAAAAAATCCAATAAAAAAAGCAAAGCCTGTTGTTGGCTTGTTTGAGCATCTAAAATCTGATTCATATGGATTTTCTCTTCTGATTATTAAAAATAAATTTAAAGTCTTTTGACCTGATTTAAGCATTTGCGAAGCAATGACCGAGCGGCCTTTATTAATTAAAGCAAGCTTAGATCTGGTGATTTAAAAATAGATAAGAGGATATTCCTCTAAAAAACGGTTTTTTTGAGTAAAGATATGCTGCTTATTGGTTTAATTTTTATTTTTTGTAGATATGGATGCAAGAAAATATAATGCTGATTTCAGCGTGAATAAACTGTTCATTTTATTTTTTGATATTCACTTTCTGAATCTACGTTGAGATGACTATTTTGCAATAATCATCTCAAGTCGAGATTTATCAATACACAGTATTAATTTTTAACCTGCGGTAAATCAAACCAGATAAATTGACTGTCTTCCAAGGCTTTAATTTCATTATTTTCTGTAAAAAGTAGCGCATCGCCAGCTTTCACAATTTGGTCTTCAATCTGGATTGCCCCTGAAATGACATGTACATAATTGACTTGCTGGGTGGCTTCAACAGGAAGCAGGTGATCTTTTTCCAAGACCGCAGTTTTTACTTCGGCTTGTTGGCGAATATGCATAGGCGCATTGTCATTTGGTCCAGCAATTAAATGCCACTGATTCGGTTGGTTACGCGGATTACACTGAATTTGCTGATAAGTGGGTTCTGCATCTTGCACATCAGGGTGAATCCAAATTTGCAACATATGAACAGGAATATCGCCATTGTTCATTTCACTATGTTGAACCCCTGTACCTGCGCTCATGAGTTGCCATTCACCTGCACTAATATGCCGTTCATTACCCATGCTATCTTTATGTGAAATCGTGCCATCAAGTACACAGGTTAAGATTTCCATGTTTTCATGGGGATGTGTACCAAAACCATTATGCGCAGCGATGGTGTCATCATTAATGACGCGAAGTACACTGACGCCCATATATTTGGGGTTATACCAGCTACCAAAAGAAAAGCTATGTTTGGTGTCTAACCAGCCGGCTTGAACATGACCTCGATTTTCAGCATGATGTAAAAAAGCATTCATCTTTGATGCTCCTTATTATTTAAAATTAGAATGATAATACCTTGCTATAAAAATGATAAAAATAGTATAAAAGCAACATATCATTCTATTTATGCGACGGTGATTTTTTTATTGTCAATATTCATAAAATGTAAAATAGATCACATTATGAGTAATTTTAAAATAAATGGCATTTTATTTTTTGTAAAAAAAAACCCACATAAATGCAGGCTCTTCAATCATCAATATTTTGATTATTCTAGGAATTTAACGGTCACACCAGATTTCACTTTTTTACCCAAGTCGTTGGCATCCCAGTTGGTTAAACGGATACAACCATGTGAGGCAGTTTTAGAAATGGCAGATGGGTTTGGTGTACCGTGAATACCAAATGATTTTTTACTTAAACCAATCCAGATGTTGCCGACCGGAGCATTTGGACCGGGTGGTAAAGAAAGTGGTTTAGTGTTGTTCCCTTGCAGAAAGTTACTTGGTGAATAGCTATACCAAGGATTTGGGGCTACGCCAGTCACTTTATAAGTCCCGGTTGGGGATGGCGTGTCCGAGCTACCAATGGTCGCAGGGAATGAACCAATCATTTGATTACGGCTGTTAAATAGGTAAAGTTGTTTGGCACCTTTATGCGCAACGATCAGGTGAATATCTTCCGGTACTTCGTTACGGATATTGGCAACAATGATTTTCTCACCGGCTTTTTTGAAAGTTACTTTAGGATTTAACTTTTTCAAAAAGTCTTCATCCATATGGAACTTTTCACCCAGCATTTCCGTTACACGAGTGTAATACAAGCCTTTCATTTTGGCCTGTAAGGCATAATCGTGTGGAATAGATGCAGCATAAGGACCTTTCAGGTCAGCATCGGTAATGGTGTATTCAATAAATGCAGGTTTAGAACCTTGTTTAGCAATTAAAGCCTCCCAGGTTTCTTGGGTTAAAATACCTGTCGGTTTAATGCCATTGATTTGCTGGAATGACGCAATCGCTTTCAGGGTGTTTTTACCACTTGAACCATCAATCGCGCCTGGTGAAGCATGGGCATTATTTAACATCACATGGGCACGAGCATAAACAGGAAACTGACCTTTCCCAATATTTTCATACCATTCGGCATTATTCAGGCCATTCAAGGTCCATGATGCTTTGGCTGCAGCAGCACTAGAACTGGTTGTGGTCGTTGGTGTTTTTGTTGTTGGTGCAACACCGATTGCAGCAGTATCATCTTCAGTTTCTTTAAGATCTTCTAAGGATTGCGACGCCTTATTCAAGTCTCGCTGTTCTTGTTGTGTAATATGGGTTTCAGTGCTTTGAGCGCTTGATGCTGGCTCGGTTGCAAGTGGATCAATCGGATCTTGAACTGCAGTATCAGCAATCTTTTGGGGATTTAAAGGCTGTTCAGCAGTAGAAGCGGCAAACGCTGTACCCGCCAAAATGCAACTTAAACTCATAGCGAGCAATGTGCGAACGAACATGTAATTCAACCTTAAAAATTATTCATTAACAATTTGATAAAACTACACAAGTATTGCAGAAAAAATGAGGAGATGCAGTATTTGTTTTGTGTAAAAATTATTTTACATTTCCCGTGATTGCTTTTTAGATGCGACAGAAGTTACTAAATTTTCGGGCTTTTTGTTATGATGGTTCGAAGATTAAAAAATGAGATGGGAAAGTAAATGACGACTCTAAAAAACGATCGTTTTCTACGTGCCTTATTGCGTGAGCCAGTAGATACCACACCAGTTTGGATGATGCGTCAAGCCGGGCGTTATTTGCCTGAATATCGCGAAACACGTGCCAAAGCAGGTGATTTCCTTTCCTTGTGCAAAAATAATGATTTTGCATGTGAAGTCACTTTGCAACCTTTGCGTCGTTATGACCTGGATGCAGCCATTCTGTTTTCAGATATTTTAACTGTGCCGGATGCTTTGGGGCTAGGTCTGTATTTTGAAGCGGGTGAAGGTCCGAAGTTCCATAAAACCATTCGTACTGAACAAGATGTAGCGAATTTACCAAACTTCAATGCCAAATCTGATTTAGATTATGTGATGAATGCTGTAACCACCATTCGTTCAGCCTTGGGTGGGCAAGTTCCCTTGATTGGTTTTTCGGGCAGTCCCTGGACGCTTGCAACCTATATGGTTGAAGGCGGATCAAGTAAGGATTTCCGTTACACCAAAAATATGATGTATGCCCAACCCGAAGTATTACATGCCTTGCTTGATCGATTGGCTATCACCGTGATTGATTATTTAAATGCGCAAATTGATGCCGGTGCACAAGCGATACAGATTTTTGACAGTTGGGGTGGAGCACTTGGACACCGTGAATATATCGAATTTTCATTGAACTACATGCAGAAAATTGTTGCAGGTTTAAAACGTGAAAATGAAGGTCGTCAAGTGCCGGTGATTTTATTTACCAAAGGTGGCGGTCAGTGGATCGAGCCGATGCTGGCAACGGGTGCAGACGCCTTAGGTCTGGATTGGACCACACCATTGAATGTGGCACGTCAAACAGTCAATGGTCGTGCTGCGTTGCAAGGTAACCTGGATCCAGCCACTTTATATGGCACACCAGCATCCATTGAAAAAGCAACCAAAGCCATGCTTGACGATGCTTATGCGGGTGGTGAAAAAACCGGTTATATCGCCAACTTGGGTCATGGTATTACTCAATGGGTCGATCCTGCGAATCCTAAAGTATTTATTGATACCGTGCATGAATATAGCGCCAAATATCTTTAAGTACGTGTGAGTAAACTCATTTTTAGGATTCAACCTTGATCAGTCTTTTTAAGTCATGTTTTGAGTTCTCATTTAAGGCAGCTTCGGCTGCCTTATTTGGGATTTTACTCCTGATTGCTTTTGTATTCACAGCATCCATGGGAAGCCATGAGTTTTACGGTTTTTTTCGTTATGACTACTTGTTTTTTTATGCCTTAATTATTCAAGTTTGCTTGCTGTATTTAAAACTGGAATCATGGCCAGAAGCTAAAGTCATTGCCTTGTTCCATATTATGGCGATGGTCATGGAAATTTTTCTGACTCACCCGCAAATTGCTTCATGGCAGTATCCACAGCCTGCAGTATTTAGAATATTGACTGTACCTTTGTTTGCAGGATTTATGTATTCAGCAGTAGGCAGCTTTTTTGCTCGCTCATTAAGGCTGTATCAGGTGTCGTTTGAGAAGCTGCCCAATTTTCTTAACATGATGGCTTTGGCAGGACTTTCATATCTTAATTTTATGAGCAAATTTTTTGTTCCAGATATTCGCTATTTGCTCTTTACATGGAGCGTCATTATTTTCTGGAAAACCAAAATTCGCTTTCAGCTACAGCAACATCAGATACAACTCCCTATGTTACCCGTACTCATGGTTCTAGCATTTATCATTTGGATTGCGGAAAATATCAGTACTTTTTACAAAATTTGGTTATACCCGAGTCAGGTTAATGCCTGGCATATGGTGGGGTGGGGCAAGTTGGGTTCTTGGTATTTATTGCTACTTTTGAGTCTGGTTTTGGTGTTAAAAATACTGGGAAATCGTAGTGAACAAGGTGTTTGGCAGCTAAAAAATAAATAATTTCAATTGCTTGATTGGTAATCGATATCTTTAGTGTAAATTGTTTTGCGTTATCAGAAAGATGCCGTTATCTTACAGAGGTGTAATAAAATTTACACAATCTGAATAAATTAAAATACTTGGATAAAACTCTCTGGAGAATAACCATGTTAAAAAAATTAGCTTTAGCTGCACTACTTGCAGTAGGTTCAACTGCAGCCTTTGCTGACCGTGATGCCGGTTGTGGTGTCGGTTCTCAAGTCTGGGCAGGTCAGTCAGGAAAATTGCCTAAGTTATTTGCTGCAACTACAAACAATGTTCTTTTTGCGAACCAGTTATTCGGTATCACTTTTGGAACCTTAGGCTGTAGAGGCACAGGCACGGTAACTGCTCAGGCGGTGACGTTTACCAATGAAAATGCTGAAGCTTTAGCGCGTGACATGGCGGTAGGTCAGGGTGAAAGCTTAAATGTACTTGCTGAACTTCTCAACATTAAATCTCAAGATAAAGCCCGTTTCTTTGCGGTATCTAAACAAAACTTCGCTGAAATTTATTCAGCAGAAAATCAAGACTCTTTACAAGTTCTTGCATCTTTACAATCAGTTATGGCTAAAGATGAAGTGCTTAAAGCATACGTATAATGGTTGAGCACAAAACCCTGTCATTTTGACAGGGTTTTTCTGATTGAATAAATGATAAATAAAAGATTTGAATGAAACCAATTGCGTTAGTTTTTATTTTAATGTTCTCATCTGTTGCCTATTCAGCAACTCGCTCTCAAACTGCTCAACCTTATATAGAACGTGCGGAACAGCAAAAACTAGACCAAGATATCACTTGGCAAAGGTTAATGTATGCCAATGAAAAAGATCAAAGTGAAGTTAATTATTCAGGCTATTTTTTATCAAATGATGGGAAGAAAGATTTAAAGCAAGAGTTACACGCCAATATCCAAGCGCTATTCCAATTCGCAGAACCGAATCAGTCGGTACGTTGTCGCTTTCCTGCACGTAGTCATTGGCTGATGCAGCAACTGCATATTCAAGAACAGCAATTACCTACCGTGACTTGCCCAGAACTGGATGATTGGATTGGACAAATTAAACCCTATAAAGCGACGCTGATTTACGCGACCGACTTTATGGGTAATCCAAGTTCGATGTTTGGGCATACCTTATTGCGTTTAGATCCGAAAGATCAAAAGCAACTCAATTTAGTTTCGTATGCGGTTAATTATGCAGCAACGGTGACGAGTGGCGAAGGTTGGTCTTTTGTCTGGAATGGCTTAACTGGGCAGTATCCCGGTGAATATTCTTTAATGCCGTATTACCGTAAGGTGAAGGAATATGGTGACTTGGAAAGCCGTGATTTGTGGGAATATGAACTTAACTTAAGTCCCGACGAAACCCGATTTTTAGTCGAACATATTTGGGAAATGAAACATGTGACTTTTCCCTATTATTTCGTCAGTGATAACTGTGCTTATCGTCTATTGGGTTTGATTGATCTGGTTCGTCCAGCACTTAATTTAAAACAACAATTTAAAGTGGCATCAATCCCTGTGGAAACTATTAAAGCCATTGAGCAGCAAGGCTTGGTTAAAGATACGGTTTATCGTCCTGCTTTAGAAACACAGTTATTATCACAAGTAAGACAGCATGGTAAAATTTTAGCCAAGGTGGCACATCAGCTCGCTTTTGCTGAAATAAAAGACATGCCTACGATTTTAGAACAGGATCAGGGAGGAGATCGCGCCAAAATTTTAGAAATGGCCTATGACGACTTATATCTTCAGTTTATTGGACATAAAGTTGAACCGAGTTTTGCACAGCCACGCTTACGCCAATTATTGAGTTTGCGCAGTCAAATTGATTTGGAAAAACAGCGTCAAGAACCTGTACGGCCGAAAGTAGACCCAACGCAAGCGCATGATGCACGTCATTTTTCGGTCAATATGGGCGAAGTACAAGGTGAAAAATTTATCGAGCTGGGACACCGTCAGGCTTATCACGACCTGATTGATCCGCAAGGGGGCTTCCGAACGGGTACCCAGTTATTGTTTTGGGAGGGTTCAATTCAATATCGTGAAGATAAGTTAAAGCTGAATCATTTCGACTTTCTTTCGGTGAATTCCTATAACCCGATTACGCCGTTTAAAACACCACTGAGTTGGGGTTTTAATTTGGGATGGCAGCAAGAAGCATTAGAGCAGGGTGGACAATTTAGTGAATACGAGCAACATGGCGTAGCCAATTTAAAAGTGCAAATGGGCTATAGCTATGCCGATCAAGCGCGTGAAAATTTATGTTATGCGCAACTGCAAAATCATATTCAAGCCGGCAAGGCATTTGATCAGGGTTGGCGTTTCGGAATGGGCCCTACCCTGGGCTGTCAGAATATTTGGTCAGATAAAATTAATTCTTTAATTCAAGTGGAATTGCCGTATTGGCAAGATTCACAGCAATGGCAATTGCGGTTAAATACTCAACTGCAATATGTATTGAATCCTCAGAATGCAATTCGTTTCAATTGGCAATATCAACAACAAGACAGCAAAGACTGGATGAAAACCAGTGTGGGATATGTGCGATTTTTTTAGAGCAAAATCTCTAATAAATGCACGTTTTTCCTCATTATTTATATAAAATAATTATGCGTTCACAAAGTAATTTTTATCATTATTTGTTATATTAATAACGTATTATCTCCCTTTTAAAAAGCGCTTGGAATCAATTGTATGAATAATGAATGTATGGCCATGCTGGCTGAGCAATGGGAACATATATGTCAGAATTATTCATCAGATGATTTATTGCATGCCTTTCAGTTTATACAAGATCACTCGCTGGTTTTGGTTGAAGAATTTTATAAAAAAATGCTGGTCGAGAAAGAGTCTGCGGAATTTTTCTCAGATGATTTGATTCAACAACGCTTGCTCAACACACTGAATGCTTGGCTGCTTGAGAGCTTTAGTGTCGGCATCAATAAACGCTATAGCGAAGCTGTGCAAAAACAGCACAAGGTGGGTCACGTGCATGCACGTGTGGGCATTCCATCGTGGTTAATCATGCGCGGCATATGTGAGATTGAACGCAAAGTATTTGAACTGGTGGCTCAAAATCAACAACAGGATATGATCACTGTTTGCAGTTACATTGTCCAAATCATGGGCTTTGCTTCTGAAATCATGTGTCGGTCTTATGAATTCAACCTGGAAAAGAATAATGATATAAAACATACCTATCGTTTATTTTCTGCCATGCAAGATGTAGCTTCACAAAAGGACAAGCAGCGCAGCTCATTATTAAACTGGGAAAATGAGCTGATGTTTAAGGTGTTCTCAGATGAGCTGAAATTTACTCATCCGTTGCTGTCAAAATCTGAATTTGGCTTATGGTTTATCCATAAAGCCGCTTATGCATTTACCGGTTCTGAGCAGGTTTCAGTCATTATTGATCGTATTTACCAGATTGATCTGCTGAGTCAGCAGGTTTTAAATGCGATCGAAAAAGATAAAGCCATTCAGTTGATTCAGGATATTCGTGAAAATAATAGAGAGATCCAGCATCTAGTCGATCAGCTTTTTCAGGTGGCTGACTATATCGACTCGGGCAGCGATTCCCTCACTCAACTGCTCAATCGCCGTTATTTAAATACCATTGTTTCGCGTGAAATTAATTTTTCCCGTAAAAACAATACTCCATTGTCATTGCTGGCGATTGATGCGGACTTCTTTAAAAGAATTAATGATAAATTTGGACATGCAGCCGGTGACTTGGCTTTACAGTTTATTGGTGAAGTGTTGCTGGAATCAGTTCAGGGCAGTGATTATGCCTTCCGTGTGGGTGGGGAAGAGTTTTTATTGCTGCTGGTGGATAGTGATCTAGGCAGAGCGCAAGAAATTGCAGAAAATATTCGTAGACGCATTCAGGAAACCACTATTCGCACCACCATGGGAAGTAGTTTTAATTTTACAGTCAGTATCGGATGTGCACTTTATGATGGTCATCCAGATTATCAAAAATTCCTGGATACAGCAGATACAGCACTGTATGCAGCCAAAAATAGCGGTCGAAATCGTGTCTATTTGGCTCAAAACGAGTTACAGGTTGCTGTTGTTGCTAACACACCAGAGTCTGTACAACTCTAACAAAACATTAAATATTAGACTGCTTCATCCAGTCTTGGATTTTTTGTTTTTGCACTACATATTCGGGATGGGCTTTGATTTTCATCCCATTTGTAAAAAATGCGTACCATATCAGCACAGACAAAATTATTCTGTTGTAAATAGTCTAAGAAAAGCGGATAAATTTTTTCGCTCATTCATCTAAGACAGATGGCGAGCGGGGAGAGAATGGTTCAAGTAATGACATGTACTGAGCTTGTGAGTTTGCTACTGCTTTAAAATTTTTATAAAAACATAAAAGAAAAACCTGTAGCGACAGTTTTTAGGCTTCCACTACGACAAAATATTTTCTAACGGCTTCAACGACTTCAAATTTTCCAGTAAAGCCGGGCGGGATAATGCCAGCTTCACCCGCTTTAATTTCGACAAAATTCTGCGTGTTGGCATCATACAAGCGTACCAGGCCTTCAATCACTTGAAAGAATTCCTGTTTGTTGTCCGCAAATTGAATATTCCATGCACCCACTTCACAGGTCCAGATGCCACAGTTCATATTGGGATGCTCATATAAACTTTGGGTTATACGTTTAGGGTTGCCTGTAACCAGACGATCGGGACGGGGATAATCAATTGTTATTTCACTCTGCGTTAAACCGTGACCTGCTAACCAAATAGATGACATGATTGATCCTTAAAGTTAAAAGTTGCATAAATGCAAAAAGTTAAAGCATATATAAAAAAGCCCCGAACAATCGGGGCTTTTTTGAATCTTTCAAATTTAGTAATTTTCAGGTAAAGCACTTAAAAATTCACGACGTTCTTCTTTATTGGTTTTAAAATCACCGACAAAAGAAACCGTACGCGTGGTGGATTCCTGCTTGCCTACACCGCGCATCATCATGCACATATGTGCAGAATCAATCATCACTGCAACACCGCGTGCTTTGGTCACTTCAGCCACAGCTTCAGCAATTTGTTGAGTCAGGTTTTCCTGAATCTGTAAACGGCGCGCAAACATTTCAGTAATGCGGGCAAATTTGGATAAACCTAAGACATTGCCTTCCGGTAAATAAGCAATATGCACACGACCGTAAAAAGGCAATAAATGGTGTTCGCATAAAGAATAGAATTCAATATTCTTGACTAAAACCATTTCACGATTGTCAGAAGGGAAGACCGCATTATTGGTCACTTCTTCCAAAGTTTTGCTATATCCAGACGTTAAATACGAAAAAGCTTTAGCAGCACGCATTGGCGTATCTTTAAGACCAGGACGATTAAGATCTTCACCAACGGCAGTTAAAATGTTGGCGTAGGATTGCTGCATAGACATAAGACGTGTTCACTTACACTGATATCGAACAAGGACGGCATTGTAGCAGAAAACCGCTACAATGCCCTGTTTTGGGGAAAAATTCCGATTACTGTTTAAATTTAGGGTTTTTTTCGCTTCGTTTTAGCAGGACTAAAACTGCACCCGTGCCCCCTTGTTTTTCAGGCGCACTGACAAATGCTAAAACATCACGGTGCTGACGAAGCCAGCCATTGACATAAGTTTTTAAAATGGCTTCAGGACCTTTACCATGCACAATCTTAATGACATTTTGATTTTCATCTTTGGCCATTTGAATGATCTGTAAAACGGCGACGCGTGCATCTTCAACCGTACAGCCATGCAGGTCAACGGCCTCAAACCAGCGCAAATTGCCGGCTTTTAAATCTTCAAAAACCTTGTGCTGTAAAGTGGCAATGCGATAGCTTAATGTGGCTTGACTGGCTACAGGATTCAGCATGGCTTGGGTATCAGAAAGCTCTGCATTGTCTATTTGCATTGGGCCAGTGGCTGAAGCACGTTTCGCTAAAGTTCGTGCATCCATTTTTTTCTTTTTGTCCTTTTCAATCTTTGCAATATTACTGGTGTCCATTTTTTTGACACCTTGCATCGACTTTTGGAACAAATCGAAATCATCTTCCTGTTCTTGCTGGGCCTGAGCTTTAGGCTCAGGTTGCTTGGCAATCGCAGTTGAATGCGGATTGGTCATCTGCTTTTTAAAAGATTTCAGCAAGTTGTACTGATCTTTCGAAAGCGAAGAATCATGTTTACTCATAATCTTAATTATTCATCAAACCGTTTCAGGCTGACCAAATAATGCGGTGAATGCATGATCTGGACGAGGCTGTTTCATAAAACTTTCACCCACAAGGAAGGCATGAATGTCATGCTGTTGCATCATGTGGACATCATTTGGGGTAGCAATACCACTTTCAGTCACCAGTAAACGTGAAGGCTCAAGTAATTTTTTCAAACGTAGTGATGTATTTAAATCGACATCAAAGGTTTTTAAATTACGGTTATTCACGCCTAACAGACAACGCTCTGAAAGTCTCAGTGCACGTTCAAGCTCAGCTTCATCATGCACTTCAACCAAAACATCTAGATTGTGTTCAAAGGCAGTTTTAGACATTTCTTCCAGTTGCTGGTCAGACAGACAGGCCACAATCAGAAGAATACAGTCCGCATGCAAGGCACGTGCTTCAATGACACCATAGGGATCAATCAAGAAATCTTTGCGTAGTGCCGGAAGAGCACAATGTGAACGTGCAATGGCGATATTTTCATCGGCACCTTGGAAAAAATCCACATCAGTCAATACCGATAAACAGGCTGCACCCGCTTGTTCATATTGCTGGGCAATTTCAGCCGGATTAAAGTTTTCACGAATCACGCCTTTAGACGGTGATGCTTTTTTAATTTCAGCAATTACGCCTGGGCGTTTAGATAATAAAGACTGAGCAAAACCACGCACTGGTGTTGCTGCCTGCGCCAGTTCTTCTACATCTTTATAGCTATGTTGTTTTAAACGTGCAGTAAATTCTACCTGTTTACGGTCAACAATTTTACCTAAAATGGTATTTGCGATATCTAGCATGACAATAATTCCTATCTAGCCTTAAGCTTCATATTCTTTGAGGGTTTTTGTGAATTCAGACAAAACGCTCATTTTTTCTAAAGCTTGTCCGCCATAAATAATGTCATGTGCCAGTGCCACACCTTGTTTATAGCTTGTGGTTAAGCCGGAGACATAAATGCCTGCACCTGCATTGAGTGCAATCATGTTGGCCGCTTTTTCACCTTTTGCCGATTTTTTCTTGCCTAGAGCATCTTTAATTAAAGCCAAACTTTCAGCGGAATCTTCAACAATCAAACCGGTTAAAGTCTGTGATTCAATGTCGACATCTTCAGGGTTAATCATCCATTCGGTGATTTCACCATCTTTGAGTTCAGCAACATAGGTTGATGATGCAAGGCTGATTTCATCCAAACCATCTTTGGAATGAACCACCATGACATGCTCAGCACCAAGCTGTTTCATGACTTCTGCAATTGGGCGGCACAATTCATTGCTGAATACACCAATCACAAAACGCTTCACGCCAGCAGGGTTGGTGAGTGGACCAAGCAGGTTAAAAATACTGCGGAAGCCCAATTCTTTACGTGGACCCGCTGCATACTTCATCGCTTGATGATGATTCGGTGCAAACAAGAAACCTACGCCCATTTCACGAATACAGCGTTCAGTTTGTTGCATGTTTAAATCAAGATTAATGCCTGCTTGCTCAAGCAAGTCCGATGAACCTGATTTGGTTGAAACACCACGGTTACCGTGTTTAGCAATGGTTGCACCCGCAGCTGCAATCACAAAGGCAGAGGCAGTAGATACATTAAACAGGTTTTGACCGTCACCTCCCGTACCGACGATATCAACTAAATGTGGAATATCGCTGACATCAATTTTGATCGCAAATTCACGCATCACGCGAGCAGCTGCGGTAATTTCGTCAATGCTTTCGCCTTTCAAGCGTAAGCCCATCATCAGCGCACCGATCTGAGCATCGGTTGCTTCACCGGACATGATACTGCGCATCACAGCTTCCATTTGCGGCTGGGTCAGGTGAATCTGTTTGGTAATATTATTTAAAGCTTGTTGAATGTTCATTATTTTCGTTACGCTCTTTATGCATAAATTTCGAGAAAGTTCTGGAAGATTTGATGACCATGCTGGCTCAAAATAGATTCAGGGTGGAACTGCACGCCTTCGACGGCTAATGTCTTATGTTTGACACCCATGATTTCTTCCATACTGCCATCGGCTTCATTGGTCCAGCAGGTCACTTCCAAACAATCCGGCACAGTCGCCTGATCAATCACCAGTGAATGATAGCGTGTTGCCGAAAATGGAGAAGGCAGGTTGCTGAAAATGCCTTTGTTGCTGTGATACATATCGGACAAACGACCGTGCATGACGTTCTTTGCGCGAATAATATCGCCACCAAAAGCTTGTCCAATGGCTTGATGTCCTAAACACACGCCAAGCAATGGAATTTTGCCGGCAAAATGCTGAATCGCTGGAATTGAAATTCCGGCTTCACTTGGTGAACACGGGCCAGGACCAATCACCAGATATTTGGGTTGCCATCGCTCGATATCTTCCAATGTCACGGCATCATTACGGACTACTTTTACGTCTTGATTTAACTCGCCAAAATATTGAACGATGTTATAGGTAAAGGAGTCATAGTTGTCGATCATTAAAAGCATGAGCTAACCTATTGAAATTTACGCACTTATATGTGCTCGAATAGTCCAGGAATACTCACATTTTTTCCAGTTTCAATGCGCAAACTTATATCAATAAAGTTTATTGAAACGGATAAAAAACGGAGTGCGAATAATCATAGCAAAAAATAAGCATTTTCGGCTGAACTATTTCTATGATAATGATTTTAGAGGAATCACAGGATAAGAATAAGCTGATTTATTTACATTTTGTCTTGAATGAAATTCATCGCTGTTTATTTCAACTATTGAAACCCTCTTTAAAGAATATGGAGGTTTTATTTCGATTTCAAAGCAATGAATGAGGCGATGAAATTGAATTTAAGTAACAGGCTAACTATAAGTAAGTTTTATTGGGGTGAAAATTTGATTAGTTGAAGCTGAACTTAATAAAGGAGCATGCATAGAAGGAAATGTGATCCAACCTTAATCCCCAAAATGGCGCACAACCTTTCTTTATTCAAATGCTGAAAAAATCTACGAGTCAAACTGTCTTGAATATAAAATCGTGAAAAAATAATAAGATAATCTCATTCTAAATTTAAATTTATACAAGGGGGTAAAATTAAATAGTTGAAATATTAAGTAATTAAATCATAGATATGGATGGAAATTGATTTTTAAGTATATATTTTAATCTGATGAAAAGGAAAGTGAAGCCAACAGATGAAAACAAGGCTCATTTACAACTTTTAAAAATAAACTCGCACCATTTTGATACACTGAAAGTGGCTTTTTAAGCAAAAGTAATTAAGAGTGTTTGAATATGGTGCATTTACATTTGCACACAGTATAATAGCGTCAAACTAAAGTATCTAAATCTTCTATTCTGATAAAGAATTCAATATTTTATCTTTGTTTTTTAAAGTTGGTACGGGATTTGCTTTATAACTGCCAACTACTAACACGCACTTAACAGGTGCAACAAAAAATCATCGGAGCACAATGAGCATGGCGAACAAGGTCCTTCAACTCATCCAAGAAAGTGGCGCAAAATGGGTCGATTTTCGCTTTACTGATACTAAGGGTAAAGAGCAACACGTAACTTACCCAGCAGATACGATTGACGAAGATACATTTGAAGACGGTAAAATGTTTGATGGTTCTTCAATTGGCGGTTGGAAAGGCATCGAAGCATCTGACATGATTTTACGTCCAGATGCTGCAACATGCTTCCTTGACCCGTTCTTTGCTGAAGCAACAGTTGTTGTAACTTGTGACGTGATCGAGCCTTCAACTGGTCAAGGTTACGACCGTGACCCACGTTCAATTGCTCGCCGTGCAGAAGAATATTTGAAATCTACTGGTATCGGTGATACTGCATTCTTTGGTCCAGAACCAGAATTCTTCGTATTTGACGAAGTGAAATGGGAAATCGATATGTCTGGCGCGCGCCATACATTGATCGCTGAAGAAGCTGCATGGTCAACAAACAAAGACTACGAAGGTGGTAACTCTGGTCACCGTCCACGTGTTAAAGGCGGTTACTTCCCAGTTCCTCCTGTAGATTCTTCACATGACATGCGTGCAGAAATGTGTGCAAAAATCGAAGACATCATGGGCCCTGGTCGTGTAGAAGTACATCACCACGAAGTTGCATCTTGCCAGTTAGAAATTGGTGTGAGCTTCAACACGATGGTTCGTAAAGCGGACGAAGTTCAACAGTTTAAATATGCTGTTTGGAACGTTGCGCATCAATATGCTAAAACTGCAACCTTTATGCCTAAACCAATGGTTGGCGATAACGGTTCTGGTATGCACGTTCACATGTCGATCTCTAAAGATGGCAAGAACTTGTTTGCTGGTGATGAATATGCAGGCTTGTCAGAAATGGCGCTTTACTTCATCGGTGGTGTAATTAAGCATGCTCGTTCATTGAATGCAATCACAAACCCTTCTACAAACTCGTACAAGCGTTTAGTTCCGCATTATGAAGCGCCGATCATGCTTGCTTACTCAGCACGTAACCGTTCTGCTTCTATCCGTATTCCTTACGTTTCTAGCCCTAAAGGCAAGCGTATTGAAGCACGTTTCCCAGATCCAATGATGAACCCGTACTTAGGTTTTGCGGCATTGTTGATGGCTGGTCTTGACGGTATCCAAAACAAGATCCACCCAGGTGAAGCTGCTGACAAGAACTTGTATGATCTTCCTCCTGAAGAAGAAGCAAAAATCCCTACAGTGGCGCATAGCCTAGATATGGCACTTGAAGCACTTGCTGCTGATCACGACTACTTGTTAAAAGGTGGCGTGTTCACTAAAGAAATGCTTGATGCCTATATCGAACTTAAAACTGAAGAAGTACGTCGTCTGAACACAACTACTCACCCAGTTGAATTTGATATGTATTACAGCCTTTAATTCTTTTCAGAATTTAAGCTTTAAAAACCCGCTCATGTAGCGGGTTTTTTTGTATCATTGTTTTTGAAACTCCTTATTGTAAATACTATGGCACAACGTAAAAAACACACCAGTTTTTATCCATGGATTGATCCTAAAGATCATGAGCAAGGTTTTAAAATGAACTTTTCTGCCGTGACCTATGTAGAAGTGGGACGCACTGTGGAAGGTTATAAACAAGCTGAATTTGTGGCACTGAAAAATCCTGAAATGGCTTTGGAGTTTGACTATCCTAAAAGTTTTTATTTAAGTGCTGAAGGCTTGATTCTAGTGAAAACACCGCAGGGAAAATTTGAAGTGATTGCCAAAACAGATAATTGTTAATTGCATTTGATTGGATATGATGGGGAAGAGTCATGGCTGAGTTAATATTGGCTATTGCTAACATGATGTATATATGAGATTAAAATCAATCAACCTAAATGAGCCGGGGACTTATGCAAAACAAGCGAGCATGTAAACGACAGGATAAACAGATTCCTGCTGAATTACGTGAATGGTTGTATGCATCGGGTTCACTCACGCAGCAACTGACAGATTTAGCGGATGGAGCGTTTAAAGTACAGCCGATCCAAGAGCATTTTTTGCGTTTAAGCTTTGCAGACAGCCAGTGGATGAACATGCCGCATCAGCATACCTCATGGGTGCGTGAAAGTTATTTATACGGCTGTAAGGATCAGCCTTGGGTGAAAGCGAAAAGTATCTTTCCAATTTTAAGTTTGCAATCTCGTGCACGTATCTTCCAGCATATTGGCAAAAAGCCAATTGGCTGGTTCTTGTTTCAACGCACCAATCCAGATTGTGAGCGCCGTGTGATTCTGCTTGAAGATGGCTGGACACGGCAAAGTTGCTATACTTGGCATGGTTGTAAATTTATTGTTCAAGAGACTTTTTTGCCTGCATTTGAACAGTTTATTCAGCAGAATACTTCACAAAAAAATATTTAACAGAAACTTGGTTAAGGACAGTCATGGACATTGCACAACAAACTACATGGCGTGAGCGTTTAGCAGCGTATTACTATTTATGTCGTTTTGATAAGCCGATTGGCACAGAGTTGGTGTTTTGGCCGACCATGTGGGCATTGTGGATTGCAAACCGAGGCATGCCAGATTTAAAAGTACTGCTCCTGATGATATTGGGTGTGATTTTTATGCGTGCAGCAGGCTGTGCCATCAATGATTTTGCTGACCGTAAAGTAGATGGTGCTGTTGCCAGAACCAAAGATCGGCCTTTAGCCACAGGTGTAATCAAGCCGATTGAAGCCATCGGGGTGTTTTTATTTCTTGTTACTGCCAGTGCCTGCCTGTTGTTCTTCTTGCCGATAGAAACCTTTTACTGGTCATTTGGGGCATTGTTTTTGGCCTTTATCTATCCCTTTATGAAGCGCTATACAAACTTGCCGCAAGTATTTTTAGGGGCTGCATTTTCATGGTCGATTCCAATGGCCTATACCGCAGTCGGGCAAACCCCCGATTTGACCTGTTGGCTTTTATATTTTGGTAATTTGGCATGGACAGTGGCTTACGATACGCAATATGCGATTACCGACCGCGAATATGATTTAAAAATTGGGGTGAAATCCACAGCGATTTTATTTGGAAAATACGACATCGAAATCATCTCGCTATTACAGGCAGCAAGTGTGTTGTTGATTGGTGCAGCTTTGTTCCGAGAGGCTTTACTTGTACCTTTTGGATTAATGGCTTTGCTCATTGTTGTAGCTGACTTTATTTATCAGTGGACAAAAACCAGGGATAGAAATCCGCAACTCTGCTTTTGGGCATTCCGTCATAACCGTTGGGTGGGGCTGATCATCTTTGCTGGAATCTGTATTGCATTGTTTTAATGCTGTGCTGGTCTGAAAGTCGAATTTTATAACAAGCATCTACTAAATTATATTTAGTAGATGCTTTTTTATGCTTAATGTAAGCATCCGCTGAACCCCACTTTTCTTATTTTCTCAATATCCCGATAGTGTCCATTATTTATTAAATGGACATTATGTTTATGGCCTTAGACACTTTTATAGACACTGAACAAAC